>NZ_FYAJ01000001.1:600000-900000 GCF_900185625.1 Photobacterium andalusiense | reverse complement strand
ATATTATTTTAATTGGTTAGGTTCTTTTGGACGCGCAGAAACCTCAAACGAGTCAGACTCTCGGGAAATAAAAATTTTCGGCCCTTCTTAGCCACCACCACCGAGGTTGGCGATTTAGACCATTTTCGGTGGTGAAGGGCAGAGCGTGATGCGTAACGTTTATTTTATTTATTATAAATTGTATATATTTCTTTTAGCTCTTCTATTGAAAGTGCTGGTTGTTTACGATGGAGCATTGCATGACAGTTAGGACAAACTGGCCTTAAATCTTTCACTGGATCTATATCATATTCTTTATTTATTTCAGAAAGGGGTTTTAAATGATGAACATGAATATAATTTTTTCCTAGTTGTCCATAAGTTTTCTCAAAATGAAAATTACATACACCACAATTATATTTCCAGTGTTCAATGCACAACCTTCTTGCTTTTGTATTTCTTTCATAAGCGTTAACCGTTATAACTTTTTTTCCCCCTTCTTTTAATTTTGATGATTCTGCTTCATCTGGACCACTAAAGTCCTGCTCATTTCTTTCAATACGTGAATTCCAAAAATCAAATAGACCGTCAGCAATGTCAGCTGGAATTGTTTTACCGGAACCTTGCGAGTCCCAAATGTTACTAATAAATTCGGGGGCATTTAATTCATCTCGTGAAATTGGAGTTTTGAATTGATTGTTTGATAAATGATCAAATTTCACGTCTACGTATAAAGATTCTTTACCTTCTTTACGTTTTTCTTCTTGATAATGTGGTGCGTAATATGGAGCAGCGGTAACTACCCCTGAACCAATAAGACCTTTATTTCCTTTTCCTTGTTTTAATAAAAAAATATTATCGCCAACAAGGATTTTTTTTGTTGTACCACAGCTCCATTTCAATATTTTACCTTGTGTATATTTTTGATAATAGATATCAAATTGTTCTTTAGGCCATACACGAGGATTCCATGTTAAAAGATATGTGCTCATATTAATCCTTGAGGTAATAAGATTAGTTATCAAATAGTACTGCTTCTTTTTTGGAACTAGACTTCAAATGATCATTGATTTTAGATATGTTCATTTTTCTGAATGAGATGTATTTGGTGAAACTAGTAGAAATTATAGCTTTGCCAGCAGAAGAATAGCCAAGATGACCAACAATAATAAAATCAGAACCATCAAGCTCAGAAACATCTTTAAGTCTAAAGTTCTTTATTAGTTCTTGAGATAGCTCAGGGTTTAGACGAATGCTAGGCTCTGTTCGATAATCACCATAATTTAGCCAAAGAACACCTTTTTTATCTATATTTAGGTTATTAATTGGTCCCCAGAAAATATATTCTTGTCTCATATGGTCTTTTGATACATGTTTAATGTTTACAATATTGTCTTTTAATTTTCCGTCTATAATTGTACGACCACCATTCGAAACGATTTTAATTTCTAGACCATTTTCACCATAATTTGGGTTGCGGATAAGATTAGTTAGAATTCCTCTTAGTGATTTATTTAAAGGATATCCGCTAGAGTTGCCAAGTGGATTTTTTATTGCTGGTGATGGGCGCGTTGATTCTTCATCACCATGTTTGTCATTATCCTGTGAGACATAAATATTAGATGTCGCTGATTTATCTAAATTTACATATAAGCTAGAGCCTGGGCTATTTGGGTCATCAATGTTTTCATCTGTTGCTTCTGATTTTAAATCTACAGTAGAAGCATTACATCCATCTAAATGCCTTGCACCAAAACAAGCCATACGACTCATTTTTTCTGTTTCAAATCCTTTTATAAACCAAGCTTTTTGGGAGCATTCGATACAGTCTATTAG
This sequence comes from Photobacterium andalusiense, assembly GCF_900185625.1. Lineage (GTDB taxonomy): Bacteria > Pseudomonadota > Gammaproteobacteria > Enterobacterales > Vibrionaceae > Photobacterium > Photobacterium aquimaris. Next base: position 898,185 of record NZ_FYAJ01000001.1, on the reverse strand, counting down.
TCCTCGATATTTATCTGGGTTTTGTGCGTAGTCTTCAGTACTACATTCTGAGCCATTATCTCTAAATTTAGCTTTAATCATAATATACTCAATAACTTATATGTAATATATAGTTAGGATATTCTTAGTATTTATTTACTCAATATGTTTTGGTGTGATGTGTGATAAGAACAGCATTGTTAGTGCTAAATGTTTTAAAAAGCAGTACTTAGATCTGCAGAGGAGGCGATAGAACATGCTAAGATTTAATGATGGAATAAATAACTTTGTCCCTGAAGTGTCCTCAGTAACAAAGAAAGTCATTTAGCTATTGTATATCAAATGGTTACAAGTTACGTATTAGAGTCAATCCAAATATGTTTTCTTTAGTTTCTGCTTTTTTCAACAACAAAATAGCTTTCAACGGTATTTAGCTTTTAGACTTCGATATTGTGACATTGTCACGTTTATTAGGTTTTTTTTAGGGTTGTGATATTACTTCGAAAGTTTATTGGTCATTAAACTAATAGCATGATTTAGCTTTGGTTTTATAGGATAAAAAACAATTAATATTGGGCCAAATCTTATAAATTGAGTTTTACAATAATGCGTTTGAAATTATCACTTATAGCCAGTTCAGTGATGTTAGCGAGTATGAATGTTCATGCTCTGACTCAAAGTGACATCGATTATGCGGCAAAGCATATCAAGTTAACGACAGGTCTGGTTGAAAATAAGCCTCAAGATTGTCCTCCTGAGTCTCCGTGGGGGCATTGTTACCGCGTTGAAATTGAGTTAGAAAATACCGGCAAACGTGATCTTAATAAAGATGTTGAAATCTACTTTTCTAATTATCATCGTTCATTAGGCTCTAAGAGTGATGAGTTTAAAATTGAGCATATTAATGGTGACTTGCATAAGATAACCATGACCGACAGTTTTAATGGTTTAAAAAGTGGTCAAACAAAAAAGTTAAATATTGATTTTATGAACTGGATTGTTTCAGAGAGTGACTTTTTTCCTAACTATTATGTCGCAGGTGCTAATCTTCAAGCGCGAAATATTTTAAATACTCAGCCTTTACTTGATAGAGTTGGATTAGATGAACTGTCTGGTTTTAGTCGTGGAATTAAAAATACACAAAACCAGCTTAAACGTAATGCGGGTGATTTACTTCCTACTGCCACTGCAACATCACGTTATGCAGACAACGTAACAGTTAAAGATCTGGGTGTTGAAGCAGTATCGGCGAATATTTTACCGACACCGATGAAAACAACGTTATTAGGTGGCAAATTAGATATTACGCAAGGATTTGATATTGTTAGTGATGAGTTGCCGTTAAATCAACGTCAGGCGTTGAATGATCGTTTTAAATCACTGGGTATTCAAACTGGACAGGGTGTAAAGATTAATGTGATGGTAAAACCCGATCCATCAAAACCTTCAGGCTCATATACGCTTAATATTGATGAAGATAAAATAGCCGTTATTGGTACGGATAATGCTGGTGCTTTTTATGGCGTGCAGTCTGTCGCCGGCATGATAACGCTGGGTAAAAATACTCTAGATACGGTTGTGATCCAAGATCAACCACGCTATGACTATCGCGGTATGCATGTGGATGTTTCTCGTAACTTTCATTCAAAAGCCTTTATTTTTAAGTTAATGGATCAAATGGCGGCTTATAAACTCAATAAGTTCCATTTCCATTTAGCTGATGATGAAGGGTGGCGCTTGGAGATCAATGGATTACCAGAGCTAACCGAAGTCGGCGCGCATCGTTGCCATGATCTAGATGAAAATAAATGTATGCTGCCACAATTAGGTTCAGGTGCAGAGTTACCGAATACGGGGTCTGGTTATTACACTCGTGAAGATTATAAAGAAATTCTTAAATATGCGAGTGCACGTAATATTCAAGTTATTCCTTCGATGGATATGCCTGGTCACAGTTTAGCTGCGGTTAAAGCAATGGAAGCTCGATACCGTAAATTTATGGCGCAAGGTGATCAAACGGCCGCTGAAATGTATTTACTTTCTGATCCGTATGACACCACAAAGTATTACTCAATTCAGCATTATCAAGATAACACTATTAACCCTTGTCTTGAATCGAGCTTTATTTTTATGGATAAAGTGATCGATGAAATTAATAAATTACATACGGAAGCTGGTCAACCGCTAACAGATTATCACATTGGTGCCGATGAAACCGCAGGCGCTTGGGGAGATTCTCCTGCATGTAGAAAGATGTTTGTTGATCCTAAAAGTGGAATTAAAAATGCTAAGGATTTAGGCGGTTATTTCATTAATCGTATTAATCATATTCTTGATACTAAGGGACTGACTCTTGGTGCATGGAACGATGGTTTATCTCATTCTGTGATTGAGCCAAGTAAACTTGCTGGCGATCCAGCGAAAGCTTGGGTATGGGGAACCATGTTCTGGGGCGGTGTCGATAATTATAATAACTTTGCTAATAAAGGTTACGATGTGGTTGTCGTTCCACCTGATGCTTATTACTTTGATATGCCCTATGAAAATGATCCTAAAGAACGTGGCTATTATTGGGCGACACGCCATACCAACACCAAAAAAGCGTTCTCTTTTATGCCAGACAATATTCCAGCTAACGTAGAATGGATGTCTGATCGAATGGGGGCGCCGATTGCAGCTGTCACCGGAGAGAAAAAACGCGATTTTATTGGTGTCCAGGGTGCATTTTGGTCTGAAGTGACAAGAACTGATGCACAAGCAGAATACATGATTTTTCCGCGTATTTTTGCGATTGCAGAGCGCGGGTGGCATAAAGCGGATTGGGAGCCTGAACATAAACAAGGGGTAGAATTTAAGACTAACGTCGATGGCAATAAAGGCACAACACATTTAAATGAAAATGCTAAATTGCGTGATGCTGATTGGCAACAGTTTTCTAATTTGATTGGTTATAAAGAGTTACCTAAGTTAGATAAAGCCAATATACATTATCGATTGCCAATAGTTGGGGCTGTTATTAATAAAGGTTATTTAGATGCGAATACACCTTTTAGTGGTGTTCAAATTGAATATTCAAAAGACGGTAAAAACTGGGAAAATTATAATGTAGATAAACGGCCATTGGTTAGTGATAATATATTTGTACGTACTGTTGCAAAAGATGGACGAGCAGGGCGTGTAATAAGCGTAATAGCAAATTAATCATTGTGAATGGTAGTTGAATAAAATAACAAAAGCCGTCTATTAAAAAAGAAGAAATGGCGGCTTTTGTCGGTAGTTAAATATATTAATTAGCAAAATCATCTTGTTCTAGATTATCCCAATCTGTACAAGTACCTTCCATTGATAAAGATTTCTGATGAGGAGTTTTATTTTCTTGTTCTTCTTTAATCAGAATAAGTATTTTATCTTTAATGTCTAATTGTAGTTGTTGTAAAACAAGAAGATCCTCAAAGTTATTTCCTAATAATATAATTGCTTTATCTATGGCATTGTATTGTGAACATAATGTAGCAAAGTGATTGTTTTTTTTCTTTAATGTTACAATGATTTCTTTATGTTCAGGAAACATATTAATACCTTATTATTAATTATTATTGACTGCCGATGAATATAAATGATCTATCAATTATTTTATATTCAATATAATTTAAATACGATTAAATGTTTCTTATCTCATTTACTATCCGTCACTATGTTGCCTGTTTTTTTTGCGCAAAAATTGAGCTTATCGAGTTATTGGTAATCAATTGGTTGTTTTGTGCGAATGATCTTAATCAATTAATTACTGTTAAGTATAAAGTGATGTTAAAATTTTATATACATAGTAGTTATAATTATTCTTGAATTGAAAGATTTAAAAAATACCTTTTGATTTTTATGGTTATAATCAAAGAGAATAATGACATAACTGTTTGTTTAACAATTAGCGTAATGCTGATTATATAGAGGGCGTAATGACCGAAAACATAAAGAAAAATTCACTAATATTGTTGACATTACTGCCTACTATTTTTATTTTGAAATTGTTTCATGCTGGTTTTATGGCTTCGTTAGAAGAAAATACGAAGCAACATGCTATTGCAATAGTGACTCAAATTGACACTATTCTTGCTTATGGTGAACAGTCTAACCAACAGGCATTAGATTTAATTGCTGCTGATAATAATTGCGATCAAATTTATCGTAAAATAAGAACAAGCGTTACCCGTATTCCTTATGTACGTACAACAAACCTTGTACATGGCGATAGTATTTATTGTACATCTCTTTGGGGGCCGCTTACTTTTAATGATAACCAAGCAAAATATGTTGATGGCAAATTATTGCTAATGCCTGGAAGTAAGGTTAAAAAGAATCAACCATTAATCGTAGTTCGTTCTGAGGAAGGTGATAAGGCAGCGTTGAGTGGTATTGATACTCGGTATATTGAATCGCTGTTTTCTCATTCACAAACAAAATCATTTCTTGTTTCATTAGCTGTTGGTAAATTATGGTTAACCAATAATAATGTATTTACTTATGAAAATCCTAATAAGTCATTATTAGATGTTCAATCAGTAACATCTAATAATTATCCTTTTACAGTTTATATTGGTTTAAACGGCAAATCTTCATGGCTTATTTTTTGGGAACAAGAGTATTTTTATATATTAGTTATTTTATTTGCTCAAATGTTTTTTTCTCTATTTTGTCGAACGATATTGTGTCGTCCTCGTTCGTTATATTCAGAGCTCGAAAGGGCAATAAGCAATCATGAATTTGTGCCGTATGCTCAACCAATTATGAATGCAACAACAAAAGAGTTGGTTGGGTTAGAAATTTTAATGCGTTGGGAACATCCAGTTCATGGGCTGGTGCGTCCAGATATGTTTATTCCACAGGCTGAACGTTCTGGATTGATTATTCCAATGACAGATCTCATTTTAAAAGAGACGGCAAAACAGTTACGGCTATATAAACATGCGTTACCTGCACCATTTCATGTTGGAGTAAATATTGCACCACAGCATTGTAATAGCACTGTATTGTCTGAGGAATGCCAGCGTTTTATTAGTGAAGTTGCGGATAATAAAATCGTACTGGTGTTAGAATTAACTGAACGTGAAGCACTTGAAGTATCAGATTTTACCCACGGTCTATTTCAACAGTTAAAAAGTCTTGGTTGTAAAATTGCGATTGATGATTTTGGAACCGGACATTCAAGCTTAGTTAATTTGCAAAAAATTGATCTTAACTATCTTAAAATAGATCAGATCTTTGTTAAGAATATTGGTATAGATAATACTTCTGAGCTCTTAATTGATACCACCGTTGAAATGGCAAAACGTTTGTCACTTAGTATTATTGCTGAGGGTGTTGAAACAGAAGCACAAGCTGAATACTTACAAAAACAAGGTGTTGATTTCTTACAAGGTTTTCTGTTTTCTAAACCAATTCCATTAGAAGAATTTCTTCAGAATCATGCGTTAAAATTAGAAAAACAATAACTAACTTATCGTAACCCAAATACCCATGAGTAAGGTATTTGGGTCTTAATTGAATCTATAGCTTGTTATTAACGTTATTAAAGGCAGCTTTCAAAACCTTCGAAATTCGGTGCACCTAAATAAATCTCTTTATTACCACGGGCATTAGCATGGGCTTTGCGGAATTGTTCTGATTGAGTCCAACCATCAAATGCTTGGCGAGAATCCCATACTGAATGCGAAGCAAACAGAGTGTATTCATCATTCGATGCGCCTTGAAGTAAATTAAATGATTGAAAACCTGTAACGGTATCAAGATAGGTTTCGCGATTTTTCCAGATATCGATAAATTCTTGTTCTGAGCCTAAACGAATTTTAAAACGGTTCATTGCAATGTACATATAACTTCCTTAGCTGATTGACTGTTTTTTTATATTTAGAGTGCTATCACTATCATAGTAATAACGCTGTTGACCATTTATAAAAACAAAATGTTTGATTACGATTAATGACTTATTTAGTGAAAGACGATGTAAATCCGTTGAATAAACCAAAATGAAGCCATAATTCCCATGATATATAACGGTACTTGTTGAAAGATTCGTTGTTGGAAAAATGCAATTTTGGAGCAAATTTTTAATAGCGTTAGCAAGATACTTAGAAAGATAAGCTGTCCGATTTCCACGCCAACATTAAAGCATGCTAATGCTAAAGGAATGCTGGTTTGTTGCAGTCCTGCTGCTTTAAGTGCACTCGCAAAGCCTAAACCGTGTAGTAATCCAAATGAAAACGAGATCAACCACGGAAAGCGACGGCTTAATGTTGGTTGGTGTTTATTATTAGGCCGCGTTAACTCATAGCATAAAAATAGAATACTCAACGCGATACCAGCTTCAACGGGCGGTTCGGGTACATGAATCAGATTGAGTGCTGATAGACTTAATGTAATGCTGTGTGCCAATGTAAAACAAGTAATAGCCTTTAAGAAGGTCCGAAAATCACGAGTAAAGAGCAGCAGGCCAGCGACAAACATAAGGTGGTCGATGCCTGTTAAAATATGAGTTATACCTAAGGTGACAAATAACTTCACAGTAGACCAAGTGCTGACTTTGCCCGCCAATAATAATTGGTTATGTCCTTTGTAAAGTTCTAGCGTATTTATTTGCCCATGCTGGCTGGTGGTTTGCGTCAATAGTTGAATATTGTTTAGCCCTTGGAATGTGATCATCGGCGCGGTGTCTGTGGTTGGAAATACCAATAAATACCGTTGCAGATCCATGCCAAAACCATCAAGACTATTTTGAGAGCTTAATAGATGGATCTTGCCACCGTGGGTAAGCTTAGGAATGATTTTTGTGTGTTCTCCAGCTACTACTGGCAGTTTAAGCGTTAATTCATATTGATGGCTATTTATTTGGGTAATTAATCCAACAGCAGGTTGATAAGGATGGGCTTGTACTTGTGGGCTCCATACCAAACTCAATGCCATATATAAAACCGCGCATAGGGCAGTGTAAAGGTTATGCTTATACATTTTTAAGTAAGGTCTTTGTTGTGACAACGATGCCTGAGTTAGCAGGAAGCTCAATGCGGTATTTTTTTATTACGTCGGTTATTTTTGTATTAATAACAGCATTGGTATAGTCATTCGTTAGCAATGGTTTCGCATCTTTAAAGCTTAGAATTCCAGCTTTATTATAGTGGGTTAGTTTAACTGTAATAGGACCAAACGGAGTGTTGACCGAATGTGACCAGGTATTAGGGGCGATTGTATTTAAGGTTTTGATCACCGCTGATCCTAATTTAGACTGCAGATCTTGCTCGGTTATATGGGTTAAACATTGTTGAGAGCTGGGCGCTTGTTTTGAATGTGCTTGCTCTTGAGGTGACAGGAAGTGATAGCAGAGCGAGTACATATTAGGAAAACGGTAGTTTTGGCGATGTGCAACATAATAGCGGTGCAATAACCTAGTATTGGCCGCATTTATTTTAGCTATTTGGGTGGTGTAAGAAATAAACCGTTGCATTAGCAGCGCGTTAAGATTGGGATCGCCTTTCTCTAAACCGAGCTTCAGTGCTTGCTGCGATAAAATGCGTTGCAGAATCTCTTGATTGATATCGTTATTCAACATTGCATGAGAAGGCAAGCTCCCAAAGTATGTTTTGTCATCTCGCTTTTGTTGGTTGATTTGAGATGGCGTGATCACTACTTCATTGGTAGATGATGTGTTTGAATGATAAAACGAATAACAAACAAATAGGATTGCACCTGCTATTAGAAAGTGTGAAAACGGATCTTTAATGAATTTTTTAAGCCAATACAAAGCAGTGTTTAGCATGTTAGTGAGTCTTTTTTATATTAAATACCCCATAAGAATACATGTGGTATCTGTATGACTATTGAATGCAGTCATTAATAGAAAGGTGATGATGCAACATGTTGTATTTTATAAAGTAAGTATAATTATCTATATTGATTATTATTACACCTAACAGGTATATTTGAACGGTGTTTTATATTAAAGGGAAATGGTTGGTGGTATTATTTAAAAATCGGTTCACCTTTATATTAGCAATCTTATTTGCTATGGCAGATTAAGTAGTCATGAAAAAAATACTCTTTTTAACCACTCTTTTAGGTTTCAGTACTGCTTCACAAGCGGATTTACGTGTTGAGTTTAACAATGTAAATAATCTTAATAATACGAATGGTAGTCATAATAGTCGTGTTTATGTTTGTACTTTACAGCCTTTTACTGATGTCTTTGCTGATGTTGGTATGAGCGAAGATATTGCTCGCTATAAAGTGCACCAACGCTGTGAACAGTCGCAGGGTGAAAACAGTATCTTTTGTAAGGCAAAACAAGCGAAGTGTATTGAATCATCATTAGCGGTTAACTCTGATAGTGGACGACATGATGCTATCGCGTTATACAGTCATAAAAATCATCGTGGAAAGTCAGTTACTATCAGCCATGATGTGCCTAATTTAAGTGTTTATAATTTTGATGATCGTATGTCTTCTTATTATATTCCAGCAGGGTGGACTGTTCGTTTTTATGAGGGTATTAACTATAGCGGTGGGTATTATACTCGCAAAGGCGGTGATGAAAATGCAACAGGGTTTAATAATAAAATTAGCTCAATTAAGATTCTAAGCACTCGATCTTGGTAATTACAGCCATCATCGCTCATACAATAATGTAGCCTAACCTGAATAGCATAAGTGCTATTGTTGATGGTTATTGTAATTGAATGGGGTAGTTGTTATCAATGTGAGTGTTGATTGTCAGTGGTTGTATTGTTTGTGAGTAGTTAACACTGGCATGAATATTATTGATTGGTTTGGGACTGCTGTGTGCTGGAAGGGTGAAACTGAGGCAGCAACAGCATCATAGATACAAAAATTGATAATATGATGCCATTGAAATACCTACAAAACGACAATGTTATTTGTCTTGAGTGTCGTCTGTTTTATTCGCAACAATAGTCTTAGATATTTGTTTTTACTTTTAAAACAACATTAAAATAGTTGTTAACCACTGTTTTAATGTAATTCGCATCTTTAAATTGTGAAATGAGCATGCAGCCTTCGAGTGATACGAAATAAAGCCTCGCAGCATCTATAGCATTTAATTGTGATGAAAACTCATTGTCATTTATTCCAGCTGTTATGACTTGCTCTATCCACTGCTCATTAAAAGTAACGAATCGATCCAACGGAATGTTTAGGCTATCAGTGAGGGAATAAAAATCTGATGCATACATACCACATAAACACAGTTTGCCTTCTTCACGGACTGTAATAAAGATATTGGCCAACGCTGTTAATTTATCAGCTGCTGTCGTATGTTGCTGTTCGATCGCAGTTAGTGCCATTTGATAGCGCTCAAGATAACGTTCAAATACAACAATGGCTAAATCTTGTTTAGTTTTATAATGGTAATGAATGCTGGCTGTTTTTATGCCCAATTCGTCTTGAATATCACGAAAACTGAAGCCGTTAAAACCACGACATTGAATGTATTTTTCGGCAATATCGGCGATTTTTGCCGCAGTAGGATTAATGTCTTTCATAATTGATATTCACATTTTAAAGAAGATCAATAATCTATCATTTAGCATTACAGATAACAATTTTTTCTACCTATGAGTAGAGAGGTAATGGCGACGTGTTTATCGCCATTATTAACAATATCTGAGAGTTATTTTTAGCATTAATTACGACCCGCCATCACACCACCATCGACATCTAGCACTGTACCTGTGATCCATTTTGCTTTGTCTGACAGTAAAAATTCAATCGCATCTGCAATATCAGTGGTTGAACCTATATGTCCGATTGGGTGGAAATCATTAAATCCTTGTAATGCTGTTTCAATCTCATCTTCAGCAATGAATGATTTATAGATAGTTGAAAGAACAACGGCTGGAGCAACAGCATTCGCACGAATATTATCATCAGCAAGTTCCATTGCTAAGTTACGGGTAAATGCATGTAAAGCCGCTTTTTGCATTGAATAAGCAGATGATGGGGTGGCCTTAATAGCCTGATGGGCCCACATTGAACCGATATTTACGATTGAGCCACCGCCATGTTGTTGCATGTTTTTCGCAACCGCTTGAGTAATAAAGAAAAATGATTTATTGATATCTAATTGAAGATCATAATCTTTTGCAGTGTGCTCTAGAAAGCTAACTGGTTTAAAAAAACCAGCGGCGTTAACAAGATAACCAATATGACGAGTTTCATTTTCCAGTTGATGAATAAAAGTGTTCACCTTAGTAAGGTCATATAAATCAACTTGTGCTGTTTCAACATTACCGCCAGTTCGTTGTTCTAAGTCAGCTTTTGCTGCAGCAAGTTTATCGGCATTGTGCGATAAAATCATTACAGGAACTCCAGCGTTTAATAACCGTTCAGCAGTGGCTTTACCCATGCCTGATGAGCCGCCAACGATAAGTGCAATTGATGATGTCGTGAACATAATGTAATCCTTTATTCTATCTACCTACTGATTGGTAGGTGGTATGGTTAAAAAAATAAAGCGAGCAATGTGATTAGATGATTCTGCTACGCTTCATTGATTTTAAATATAGGGTGATTTTATTTTAGCGTCAAATACTATTTCTACCTATTAGTAGGTAGTTTATTCAAGTGTTTGATTTTTAATGTTTTAAAAATCCCAGTCGCTATCTTCAGTCGCAATGGTCTGACCGATCACATACGATGAGCCAGATCCTGAGAAAAAGTCATGATTTTCATCAGCATCAGGGGATAACGCAGCCATGATGACTGGGTTAACTTGACAAATTTCATCAGGGAATAGTGGTTCAAAGCCTAAGTTCATCAAGGCTTTGTTGGCGTTATAGTGGAGAAACTGCTTGGTATCTTCAACTAAGCCAACACTGCTATAAAGTGTTTCTGTATATTCACATTCAATAACATATAACTCAAATAGTAGTGATAAAGCGTAGTCTTTCAGTTCTGCTTGCTCTGTTGTGGGTAAGGTTTGGTATTTTTTCTGGAATTTATAACCGATATAATAGCCATGTATAGCTTCATCACGAATGATTAAGCGGATCAAATCGGCTGTATTAGTGAGCTTGCCTCGACTTGACCAATACATTGGCAAGTAAAAACCGGAATAGAACAAAAAGCTTTCTAAAAATACACTGGCAATTTTCTTTTTAAGTGGTGAGTCGACCGCATTATATTGTTGTAAAATCAGTTGTGCTTTTCGTTGTAGCAAGGCATTTTCTTCCGCCCACTTAAAGGCCTCATTGATTTGTGGTGTCGTACATAAGGTCGAGAAAACAGAAGAATAACTGCGTGCGTGAACTGCTTCCATAAAGGCAATATTGGTTAACACCGCTTCTTCATGAGGGGTTAATGCATCGGGTATTAATGTTGGCGCACCGATAGTATTTTGAATGGTATCGAGTAATGTTAGCCCCGTAAAAACTCGAATAGTTAGTTGTTGTTGGTGATCCGTTAATTGCGACCAGCTTTCAATATCATTTGATAATGGAACTTTTTCAGGTAGCCAGAAGTTAACTGTTAATCTGTTCCAGATTTCGAGATCTTTGTCATCCTCGAGTTGATTCCAGTTTATTGCACGAGCAAGTGGGTGAGATGCTAGAGACTTCATGATAACTTTTCCTTATAAATTACAAGAAACGCAGCCTTCAACTTGCGTACCTTCAAGTGCTTTTTGACGTAATCGAATGTAATACAGGGTTTTAATATTGTTTTTCCAAGCATATATTTGAGCTTTATTGATATCACGAGTGGTTGCGGTATCAGGGAAAAACAAGGTTAATGATAAGCCTTGATCCACATGTTGAGTGGCAATGGCATAGGTATCAATAATGGCAGTTACACCGATTTGGTACGCATCTTGGTAGAAGTGTTTATTTTCATTGGTGAGATAAGGCGCTGGATAGTAAACCCGTCCAATCTTAGCTTCTTTACGAATTTCTATTTTCGATATAATCGGATGAATAGATGCTGTGGAATTATTGATATAACTAATTGAACCTGTGGGCGGAATAGCTTGCAGATTGCGATTGTATAAGCCGTATTCCATGACCGATTGTTTAAGTTGCCCCCATTGTTTTTGAGTTGGAATATCGATCTTAAATTTGACTAAAAGCTGCTTAATTGTTGCTGTTTTAGCCGAGAAATCATTAGCAATATAGTTATCGAAAAATTGTCCACTGGCATATTGTGATTGTTCAAAACCTTTAAATGTTGCTTGTTTTTCAATCGCGAGTTGATTGGATGTACGTAGGCAATGGTAGAGTACCGCTGCAAAATAGACATTAGTAAAATCTAACGCTTGTTGACTACCATAATAGATATGTTCACGGGCAAGAAACCCATGCAGATTCATTTGACCTAACCCAATAGCGTGGCTGTCTTCGTTGCCTTTACGTACTGATGGCACACTATTGATATTACTCATTTCAGAAACAGCATTTAAAGCTCGAATAGCAATTTCAACCGATTGAGCAAGGTTGTTGCCATCCATTGTTTTAGCAATATTTAATGAGCCAAGGTTACATGAAATATCAGCACCGAGATGTTGGTAGCTAAGATCATCGTTATAAGTTGATGCTTGATTAACTTGGAGTATTTCAGAGCATAAGTTTGACATTGAAATACGACCATCAATAGGGTTAGCTTGATTGACAGTATCTTCAAACATAATGTAAGGATAACCAGATTCAAATTGTACTTCTGCCAATGTTTGGAAAAATTGACGGGCATTGATCTCGGTTTTGGTTATACGGTTATCTGCAACCATTTGATGATATAACGCGCTGATTGAAATGTCTGATAATGGTTTGCCATACACTTTTTCGATGTCATACGGTGAAAATAAGCACATCGGTTGATTATTTTTCGCAAGCTCAAAAGTAATATCAGGAATAACGACGCCTAAACTTAGGGTTTTAATCCGTACTTTTTCATCGGCATTTTCACGTTTAGTATCTAAAAAACGCAAAATATCAGGATGATGAGCGTGAAGATAAACTGCGCCGGCACCTTGACGAGCGCCAAGCTGATTAGCGTATGAAAAACTATCTTCGAGTAATTTCATTACTGGTACAACACCTGATGATTGATTTTCAATGCCTTTAATTGGTGCGCCATAACCACGTAAGTTAGAGAGCATTAATGCAACACCACCTCCTCGACGTGACAATTGCAGTGATGAGTTCACGGCACGACCAATGCTTTCCATGTTGTCTTCAATGCGCAGTAAAAAACATGAAATTAACTCACCACGGCTGCATTTACCTGCATTGGTAAAAGTTGGAGTAGCGGGTTGAAAGCGGCCATTGATGATTTCTTGCATTAATTGCATCGCAACAGTTTGATTTCCTTGAGCGAGTAATAGGGCAGTCATGACTACTCGATCTTCAAAAGATTCAAGGTATTGTTTTCCGTCACGTGTTTTAAGTGCATAAGACGTAAAGAATTTATATGCCCCAAGGAAGGTTTCAAATCTAAATTTAGCCTTGAATGCGGCTTGCCAAATCTGTTCTAAAAAAGACCATGAATAACCAGCAAAAATAGCGGTTTCGTAATAATTCTCTTGCGTTAAGAAATCGATTTTTTTGCGCAAGCTATCGAAAAATAAGGTTTTTTTGTTGATGTGCTGTAAAAAATACTGCCGAACCGCTTGTTTGTCAGCGAAAAATTGAATTTGACCTTGGTTATCAACTAAATTTAACATCGCATTTAAGGCATGATAATCGAGCTGATTCGCGTTATTTTTGTTTTTCTTCATAATGTTAACCAAAACTTTTGTAGTCCTTCTCTAACCCGTAATACATCCTGATCTGTACCTGCTAGTTCAAACCGATAAAGCACGGGTACTTGGCATTTTTGGGCAATCACATCACCAGCCAGAGCAAATAAACAACCGAAGTTTCGGTTCCCTGATGCAATGATCCCTTTAAGTAATAAACGATTTTTAGGGTTATTTAAAAATCGAATCACAGCTTTAGGTACAGCGCCTCGTCCGTAACCATCTGCATAGGTCGGGCATATTAAAACAAAAGGGGCTTCTGGAGTGGGCGTCGTTGTGTCAGCGTCTATAGGTAAGCGGATTGCACCTAAATTTAGCTTTTCAACAAAGCGCTGAGTATTGCCTGATTGGCTTGAAAAATAGATTAATTTGTACATAACTGTTTAATCAAATCTGGACGAAATCCACTCCAATGTTTACCTTCAATGACCACCACAGGTGCTTCTCTATAGCCAAGCTGGATCACTGTTTCTCGTGCGTTTTTATCGGCGCTTAAATCAATATTTCTATAAGCAATTCCTTGTGTATCAAGCACTCTTTTTGTTGCTATACACTGGATGCAATTGGGTTTGGAATAAACGATAACACTCATTAAATATCTCATGTAATTAAGGTAATAGTTATTTGAACGATAATCATTATCATATTGACATCTATATCTTGTGTTCTCAAGATCTATTTTTAGCATATATGGATATTTTGGTGGTGTGAGTAAGTAGACATATATTATTCATGGTTGATTTGTAATTGATAATCATTATTATCTTGCTCGAATTTATTGCTCAGGAGATGTGGCAATGGAAAACCATTTTCAAGGTGTAGAAGAGTTTTCGTTACAAGATCAAACATGGCGTGGTGTGACTGCAACAATGGCTGCTGCCAATAGAATTTTAGCGTTATCGCAATCAGGATCTGTTGTTCGATTTTCGGTAAAAACATCGGGGTGTACAGGGTATGCCTATGTTATAGAACAACAAGATAATTCTCAGGTTGATGATGTTCAGTTTGAATCTAATGGTTGTGTTTTTTATGTCAAATTAAACGCTTTACCCATATTTGATGGCACTGAGATCGACTTTGTTCGTCAAGGTTTAAATCAGTCTTTTATTTATCATAATCCAAACGTTAAAACCGAATGTGGTTGTGGTGAGAGCTTTGGAATTTAGTCAATGAAGAGTCCAGAAATTCAAAAAGATATTGATATGGCACTGCAATCTAAAGGCTATAGAGAAGGTTTTTATACCGATATTACCAGTGATACTTTTGAAAAAGGTATTGATGAAGCGGTAATTCGCGCAATTTCTGCACGTCGAAATGAACCTGAATGGATGTTAGCGTTTCGGCTAAATGCGTTTAAACACTGGCAGACGATGACCGAGCCACATTGGCTAAAAGCGACATATCCCGAACTTGATTACCAAGATTATAGTTACTATTCAGCACCAAGTTGTGGTCAGTGTAATGATGATTTGCCTAGTAATGACAATGATTTTCTTACTAAAGAGGTTGCTGATGCTTTTGAACAATTAGGTGTGCCTGTCCATGACGGTTCAGGCATTGCAGTCGATGCTATTTTTGATTCTGTTTCTGTGGCAACCACATATCACCAAGAATTAAATGATCTTGGGATTATATTTTGCTCTTTTAGTGATGCGATTAAGCAATATCCCGAATTGGTTCAACGTTACTTAGGTACTGTTGTGCCAGCTAATGATAATTTTTTTGCTGCACTTAATGCTGCTGTCGCATCAGATGGAACGTTTATTTATGTGCCACCTGGTGTGCGTTGTCCGCGTGAATTATCAACCTATTTTAGAATAAACCAAGCAAAGACGGGGCAATTTGAACGGACGATTTTAGTGGCAGATCAGGGTGCTTATGTCAGTTATATCGAAGGATGTTCTGCACCAGTACGTGATAGTTATCAATTACATGCCGCAGTGGTTGAAGTGATCATTCATCAAGATGCGGAAGTAAAATATTCTACTGTTCAAAATTGGTTTGCCGGTGAAGAAGGTACTGCTGGTGGTATTTTAAATTTTGTCACTAAACGTGCGGTGTGTGAAGGCGCGAACAGTAAGATGTCATGGACACAGTCAGAGACAGGTTCGGCAATTACGTGGAAATATCCCAGCGTTATTCTTAAAGGCGATAATTCAGTTGGCGAATTTTTCTCTGTGGCTTTAACCAATGGTTCTCAGAAAGCCGATACTGGCACCAAAATGATCCATATTGGTAAAAATACCAGATCAACCATTATATCAAAGGGGATATCTGCGGGTAAAAGTGATAACACTTATCGCGGTTTGGTTAAGATCCTCGCAACCGCAGCAGGGGCACGAAATTATACCCAGTGTGATTCGATGCTGATTGGTGACCAATGCGGAGCACATACTTTTCCAACTATTGAAGTTAAAAACCCAACGGTTCAGATAGAGCATGAGGCGACCACTTCAAGAATAGGTGAAGATCAGCTGTTTTATTGTGTCCAACGCGGGGTCAGTGAAGAAGATGCTATCTCTATGATTGTAAATGGTTTCTGTAAAGATGTGTTTTCAGAATTACCGTTAGAGTTTGCTGTTGATGCACAGAAGTTACTTGCTATTAGTCTTGAACACAGTGTGGGTTAATTGATTATGCTTAAAATTACAGATTTACATGTTGCAGTGGCTGATAACGCGATCCTTAAAGGCATTAACCTAACTGTTGGTGCTGGTGAAGTGCATGCCATTATGGGACCTAATGGTTCTGGTAAAAGTACGCTTTCAGCAACATTGGCGGGTAAAGAGGATTACACCATTACTCAAGGTGCAATTGAGTTTGATAATAAAGATTTGATTGAATTAGATGCTGATGAACGAGCAGGTGAAGGCGTGTTTTTAGCCTTTCAATATCCAGTTGAAATTCCAGGTGTTAGTAATAAATTATTTTTACGTACAGCATTGAATGGGATTCGTAAATATAAAGGCATGCAAGAAATCGATCGATTTGATTTTGACGACCTATTAGAAGAGAAAGCGCAGTTATTAAAAATGCCATTATCGCTATTAGATCGTGCGGTTAATGAAGGTTTTTCAGGTGGTGAGAAAAAGCGTAATGATATTTTACAAATGGCAGTGCTTGCACCAAATCTCTGCATTTTAGATGAGACCGATTCAGGGTTAGATATTGATGCATTAAAAGCAGTTTCTGACGGTGTGAATGCACTGCGTGACGGTCAGCGTGCCTTTATTGTTGTTACTCATTATCAGCGTATTCTTGACTATATTAAGCCAGATTATGTGCATGTGATGGTAAATGGCAAGATTGTTAAATCAGGGGATCACCAGTTAGCGAAACAATTAGAGGAGAAAGGTTATGGTTGGATCACTGCAGAGTAATCCTGATTTTTCTTTAATGCAGTTACAGCCATGGGTGAAAAACTCAACCTTGTGGCTAGATGACGGTTATCGACTTGTTTTTGTTGATGGTGAATTTGCATCTGAGTTATCAGATGTGATTGTAGGTGTTGATATTCGTCCTTTTGATCAATGGCTAAGCTGCGATCAAGACAGTCATGATGCCGCCAGAGCTGAATTTATTGCTGACTTAACGGATGCAACGGTAAAAGGAGGTTTATTTATAACGGTAACAGAAAACGTCATTTTAGATAAGCCGATATACTTACTTCATTTTAGCGATAGTAAAACAGGGCATGTGATATCTATTCGTCATTATCTGCAACTTGAAAAGTTGGCATCATGTCAATTGGTTGAACACCATATATCATCAGCTGATGCACAAGGGACAACCCTATGCCGATTATCAACCACTGTTGCAGATGGAGCTCGACTAGAACATGTTAAGTTAATCGAGGCCAGTCACGACCAGTGTCATTTGGCGCATAACGATATAAAAACCGCTCGTGATGTTAATGTCAGTAGTAGTACGTTTTTGTTGTCAGGACAGTTAATTCGTCATCAATTAAGCATCGATCTTGGTGATGTAGGCTGTGATGTCAGCTTTAATAGTTTGGCATTACCTACATTTGGTGAATGCTTTGATAGTCGAACCTTTTTGCGTCATCGAGCACCACATTGTCATAGTCAGCAATTGCATAAAATCGTGGGATTGGGTGAAGGGGTTGGTGTCTTTGACGGTATGATCTATGTGGACCAAGGTGCGATTAAAACTGATGGCCAAATGGATAACCATAATTTGCTATTAAGTACAAAATCACAAGTGAATAGTCGCCCTAAGCTAGAAATATATGCTGATGATGTGAAATGTAGTCACGGTGCAACAACTGGAAAGATAGATTCAGAACAAGTGTTTTACCTTCAAGCGCGCGGTATTCCTAAACAGCTTGCAGAGCAGATGATCACTACAGCTTTTGCCGCTCAAGTGTGCGAGAAAGTGACACTAGCCAATGTACGTCAGTATTTATTACAGCAGGTAACGCAAAAGCTGGAAGGTGAAAATGTTTGATAGTCCTTGGCGAGATGATTTTCCAACGCTCAATAATCATCAACAGACTTCGCCTTTTATTTATCTAGATAGTGCCGCGACAGCACAAACACCCTTAGCGGTGATTGAACGCATGCAGCGTTTTTATACTCATGAATATGCGACTGTCCATCGTGGTGTTCATCGATTAAGTGCTCATGCTACACAAAATATGGAACAAGCTCGTCAAACGGTGGCGAATTTTGTAAATGCAACATCAAGTGATCAGATTATCTTTACTAAAGGAACCACAGAAGCCATTAATTTGGTCGCTAATACATACCTTCCAACATTCACCCAAGCTGGTGATGAAATTATTATTACTGATATGGAACATCACTCAAATATTGTTCCGTGGCAGATGTTAGCCGAGAAGTTAGGACTAACAATTAAAGTCTGGCAAATGAATGCTGAATATAGATTGGATTTGGATGATTTACAGAAGTTATTAAGTAAAAAAACCAAGCTATTAGCATTAACACATATTTCTAATGTGCTGGGTTGTATTAATCCAATTAAAGCAGCAACAACAATGGTTCATCAAGTTGGTGCTGCGGTATTGATTGATGGTGCACAGGGGATTGCGCATCAACAGGTCGATGTGCAAGATATGGGATGTGATTTTTATGCTTTCTCAGGGCATAAACTGTATGGTCCGACAGGAGTTGGCGTGCTTTATATTGCTAACACCTACCTTAATAAGTTACCGCCGTGGGAAGGTGGCGGCGCAATGATTGAGTATGTGCAATTGCCGATGGGAACAACCTACCAAACGGCACCGTGGCGTTTTGAAGCGGGTACACCCAATATTGCTGGAATATTAGGATTGGGTGAGGCGATTAATTATATCAACCATATTGGTATGGATATCATTGCTGATCATGAAGATAAGCTCATGGTTTACGCTGAAGAACAAATGCAAACCGTTAATTCTCTTTCGATATATGGCGCAAGCGTAAACCGAGTCGGGGTGATTTCTTTCAATTTAGGTAATCATCATGCTTTTGATATCGGTAGTTTTTTAGATAATTACGGAATAGCTATTCGAACAGGTCATCATTGTGCAATGCCATTATTACAACGCCTACAACAACCTGTAGTGTGCCGAGCATCATTTGGGTTATATAACGACACTCATGATATTGATGTGTTCGTTGAACGCTTGCAGCGTATTAAACATTTATTAGGATAAGCCATGAGTTCAATAATGACACCCCAAAAGGTATTACAGAATTTTCAAAGGTGTGCTAACTGGGAAGATAAATATTTATACCTTATTGAACTTGGTGACCGTTTTTGTTTATTACCAGTAAATGAACAAACAAATGATCATAAAATTCGAGGTTGTCAAAGTAGCGTTTGGATAACATTAACTCAAAATAATAATCTGATTCGCTTAGCTGCAAATAGTGATGCTGCGATAGTGAAAGGTTTATTGGCGTTGATGATTATTGCTTATGATCAACAAAGTCGCCAGCATATCGCTACGTTTAATATTGATGCTTGGTTTGAACAATTACAATTAACTCAGCATTTAACCCCAACTCGAGCGATTGGTATTGCTACGATAATCAAGCAAGTACAATTAATAAGCAGGGAATAATCAAACGAAACTGAATGGCATTATAAATTTAGAATGAAGGCGATATGCTAACTATGATCGAGATATCAGTGTGAGGATTTATGTTACAATACGTGCAGTGTTTCTAATTAGATAAACGAACTATGCTTGGCTACTATCTTCATACAAAAAATGCTCAACAGGCGTTAGACGCTATTGCTAAAGGACAATCGAGTGTCCACTTATCGACAGATCTTCACCTTTCGGAACAGGATTACGCTGTTAGTCCTGAAGGTTTAGTACTGGACGAAGACAATAAACTATCGATTGCAGATCTTAAAAAAATCGTCAAAAAGACCCAAAGGATTTACCTTTGTAGTGATGGCGACATGGAGCCAATTGAAGACCGCAGTGTTGGCTATTACAAATTAGCACCGACAGAGGGCGCACCATTACTTGAAATTAGTGGTGTTAAGATGCACATTTCTAAAGGAACAGATCCTTTTGCAAGTGCATCCGATATGGCGAAACAAGCAGTACGCAGTGGCGATAATGTCCTCGATTGTTGCAGTGGCTTAGGTTATGCCGCGATTGCTGCTCATCGACTTGGCGCTAAAAAAGTGTTGACTATAGAACTGAGTGAATCAGTGATGGGACTACGCGCGTTAAATCCTTGGTCGCAAGATCTAAATAATGATGGCATTGAACAACGTCAAGGTAGTAGCTTTGAATTGATCACGACCATGCCTTCGATATCGTTTGATGCGGTTATTCATGATCCACCTCGTTTTTCTCTTGCTGGTGAGTTATATAGCGAAGAGTTTTATAGCGAAATTTACCGTGTACTTCGTCAAGGTGGACGTCTTTTCCATTACACCGGTAACCCGCATATTATGAAAAAGGGCAGTAGTTTTGTCGACGGTGTAATTCGTCGATTAATCGCAGTTGGCTTTAAGAACGTGCAAAAGGTTGATCACCTGATGGGCGTTAGTGCGCAGAAGTAATGCCATAAGACAATAAAGAAATCGATGTTATTATTAACCTTATCTCGTTGTAATAACATCGATTCATTATTTATAGATAGTGCGCGATATTACTTTTTGCCAAAGATACTTGAGGCAATGTTGAGTAATCCATCCATACCACCTACCGCTTGAAATAGCTCTCCTGCAATATCACCATTAGGGCTTGCTTTATCTATCATGCCTGGCAGTGTTTCTTGTAAGCCTGTTATTGCCTCACTTTGAGGTAATTTAACTTCATTGGCAAAGTTTGATAGTTGATCAGAGTTGAAAATATTACCAATATCTGTGGCTGAAATGGCCTCATTGTCACCATTACCAAGCCAAGATGCGGCAATATTTGCCAATCCAGCTCCATTAAGCGATTGAATTATAGATTGTAAATCAATACCTTTGCCATCACTATCGCCACCAAATAAATGTGACAATGCAGAAGTAATGGTGTTCTCATTTAAGCCTGCCGTATTTGCTTGTGATTGCGAAAATAATTGAGCACCAATACGTAATAGTTGATTAATATCCATGATTTCTACCTCTATTAAGCCATTGTTGGTATACGAAGTTTCTGACCTGGGAATATTTTGTCAGGATCGATAATCACTTCTTTATTAGCATCAAAGATTTTTTGATAGTCCGCGCCATTACCTAATGTGCTTTCAGCTATTTTCCATAAACTATCACCAGATTTAACTTCATAATAATTCACTGTTTCAGTTGCTGCAGGTGCATCAATATTATCAACAATCGATTCAATACCTGCTGTATTACCCGCCATTAAAATTGCTTTTTCTTTGGCTGCGGCACTATCTGCTGTTCCTGAAAGTGTTGCAACACCATCTTTTACTTCAACATTTAAATTCGTTAATCCTGGATTATTATTTTCAATATGTTGAGTTATTTTTGCTGGCGCTTCATCTTCATTGCTAAATAATTTATTGCCAATATCGCGTACAAAATCAAGTAATGCCATCTTGTCTCTATCCTTGTTGTTGAGTGGTAAATACGAATGTTGTTACCAAGCTTAGTTCAAAAAGTAACAATAGTGTCTCTTTGTTATGCCTATTAGGTATCTTTTGGGGCGATGACAATGAATAGTTAATAAGAAGAGGGCAAAAGTAGTGCAGCACTATAGTTTTGAGAAGATCAATCAATGAATTATAAAGGGTATGGTTGGTCATAAAATAAACAATGAGCACTTTATTGTGTCATTGTTTATTTTAATAGAAGGGAAACTAAAGAATAGGGGCTGATGATGATGTTTTTTTCGTTTTTTTGATCACATGATGTTCTTTATTCTCTGGGTGATGAAATTTAGGGCTGATAACTCCCTTGTTATTCATAGCTGGCGCAGCAACTTTTTTGGTCACATGATGCTCTTTATTATCTGGATGGTGAAATTTTGGACTTAAGACATGAGTGTTAGCCAATACTGATGTTGAAACTAAAAGTAGGGGCAAAATAAGATATTTTTTCATATGGAAACGCCTTGTATTAAAAGCCATGCTGTTAATTAATCATAAACCATCATTTAGAATGATTATTCATGTAATAAATAAGAATATATATTGCTTTTATGGCACTGCATTGGTTTTTAGCAAAGAGAATTGTCATTAAATTGTGACATAGTTCAAAGCTATAATTCGTTTGAAGTATGTATTGTGTCTTTTAAGAAAAAGCTCATAAAAAAGGTGCAAATCTGTCATTTTATGCTTATCAATTCTTAAAAATAATGTCGAGATACATGGCTTTTGCCATTGGTATTAATTGGGTATTTTTTGTTATCTGTAAAGATGCTAATAATCCATTAAAAACAAGTTCTGCTTGCTGTGACTTTAATGCAGCATTAGTAATATTATGCTTAGTCAGTAAGGCTTGTATCATCTCTACACGTTGTATTTTGTATCCGCTACATGTATCAGCAATTGCATTGTCTGTATGATTGAATTCACTGTATGCTAACTGAAAATAACAACCGTTAAATAGGTCATCTTTCATTAACTTGACTAACACCTCAAAGCGTTCTGAAAGCTTCTGCTCTAGAGTGAGTGACGGATCAGAAAAGATAATACTTAAATGATTTAATGCTCGTTCGCTAAACATTACCAATGCTTCATTTATAAGGTTTTCTTTTGATGAGAAATACTTATAAATAGTCGCTTTAGAAACACCTGTAGCGGTGGTTATGCTATCCATACTGGTGCCATGGAAACCATATTGAGCACATAAGGTAATTGTTTTATTAATGATATTTAATCGTTTTTCTTCTTGCTTACTCATTAACCTTAACCTCTTGTTGTCAGTGCCCTAATTTTATCAAAATAAACTGTTTAGTTCAAAAGTGTTGACAGGTGATAAATAAATCCATAAATTACACTAAACCGTTTAGTTTAATTTGTTTTGAGGAATAGCATATGAATAGTTTAGATAACCGCGTAACACCATCAGCGACGTCAGTCGGGTATAAATTAGGCGTTTTTGGGGTTGTATTGGTTTTATTGTGGATTGGTATTTTTAAATTCACACCAACAGAAGCAGCTGCCATTGAGCCTTTAATTAAAAATCATCCATTAATGGGCTGGACGTATAATTTTTTCTCTGTTCAAACAGTCTCAAATCTTGTTGGTTTTAGTGAAATAGTGGTGGCCGCTGGACTTATTTATGGCTTTTTTAATCCTCGAGTAGGCTATTTTGCAGGATTAGCATCTAGCGTTATTTTTATTGTGACACTAAGTTTCTTATTTACCACGCCAGACACATGGAAAATCATCGATGGGGTACCAACAACAAGTTTCTTTTTAGTAAAAGATATTCTCTTTCTAGCGATTGCCATCATGGTTGTAGAACATAATAAAAAGTTATTGGTTTCTAAATCTTTGTAGAGGTGATTTATGAAATATTTTAAGCATGTTTTTTTGATAACACAACAATCGGTAATGCTGACTTTCCAACAAAAAATAATGAAGTATTGCCATTATTTGTTACGGTGTAACTAGAGGTGTTGTTATTATCTATTATAAGTAAAATATAAGTAGAGTGATGAATTCTATTGACAATAGCAGTAATGAATTACATTCTTATTTGGATTGTTGATGATTAACATAAATAAGGAGTGTTCAATGAGTACTGATGAGTTATTTCCTTTATATATCGTTATTTCTGTTGTTGTATTTTTATTCTTTATGTTCTTTTTATTTATACAGTTATATCTAAAAGCGAAAAAAGAGAATATAGGTGGTTGCTGTAAGGCAGAGGTTGATTTAACACCAAAAAACAATAATGATGATCATCGATCTTAATCACAATGAAAAACCACCATATTAACGGGTGGTTTTTTTATTTGATATAAGTATTTAACTAATATTTTATGTGTTTTTTGTGAAAATTACTCAAATTAACAGGTAGAATGTCGGTACTAATCACATGAAATATCGGAGTAATAGCGGTATATGACGTCTTCAATCAAATTTATAGCAACAGACATGGATGGCACATTACTGAATGATGATAAGCAACTGCCGGATAACTTTTATGAAGTATTTAATGAGCTTCATGCTAAAAATATCATTTTTTCAGCAGCATCAGGCCGACAGTACCAGAGTTTAGTTAATACTTTTGAGCCTGTTAAAGATAAAATGCTGTTTATTGCTGAAAATGGTACGTTGGTGATGTATCAAGGTAAAGAGCTTTATAGTTCGACTATTCCAACACCTGAAATTCATACCATTATTAGCAGTGTAAAAGAAATTGAGAATACGTTTATTGTTTTGTGTGGTAAAAACTCTGCGTATACGGAAACAACAGATACTCAGGCATTAGAAGAAATTAATAAGTACTATCATAATCTTGAAATCGTAAGTGATTTATTGGCTGTTGATGATGAATTTATTAAAATCGCAGTGCTTAACTTCAACGGTACAGAACAACAAATATACCCAATTATAGCGCCTTTATATTCACAGACTCATCAAGTTGTTGTAAGTGCAAAGATTTGGCTTGATATTATGCACAAAACAGCATCTAAAGGTACTGCAATTAAAGAATTACAGCGTATTTTCAACTTTACTTTTGAAGAAAGTATGAGCTTTGGTGATTTTTTAAATGATATTGAAATGCTAAAAGAAACCTATTTTAGTTATGCGATGGATAATGCGCACCCTAAAATTAAGCAATTAGCTCGCTTTCATGCGCCAAGTAATAATGAGCAGGGTGTAATGACGGTTATTAAAACTCAGGTATTAAACTAAGTAAGTTAATTAACGAACTCTGCCGTTATCACTTCATGATAGTGGTATTCAATAGTGATTGTTTTAGAAAATGTGTAAATAAAGCGAGCTAATCACAGTAATTATATTAAATAGATAATATTTAGCAGTGAAAGTGATGCGAATCTAATTATTGAGATTATTAGCTATCTCCTATAATTTTAGAAGCGTAATGTCTTTACGAAGAATACTACTTTTCAGAGGTGATTATGAGTTTGTTTTATGTTGATAAAAATGCGCAAGATAATGGCGATCATGAAATTCATACCGCAACATGTACCCACAGTCCTGGTCTGAAAAATTGCGATCCACTGGGTTATCATACAGCATGCAGTACTGCGTTAGATGCTGCTAAAAAAATATATCCTCAGTCAAACGGTTGTTATTACTGTTCATATTCAAGCTATACCTCTGAAAGTAAATAAATTAAAACGGCAACGTAATTATCTATATTACGTTGCTGTTTAATGCTCTCTTCTTTCCTTTCTCTTTCTACACCTAATACGCATAAAATTGCTATCTGGTTTATCACCTAAACTACATAGATTTCATTTACAAGAAAACGCTTCATGTGAATCGACCAAGAACATGGAAAAAATAGCAGCTGGTGCTGCTGGTGGACATTATGATCCAATGAAAACAGGGCTACTCTTGGACGAATGATAATCACCTTGGGGATTTACCCACACTGTATGTCGATAATCATGCCGATCACCTATACCAATATGGATGCAGTAGTGAACGTTTAGTCTGTGCGTGATTAAATAACTAACATTATGACTTGTTGTAATAGATGATTGTTCCTTTTGCGTTATGACAGTGCCACTTTAGGCTGTACTATGTTGTAAAAACATAAAATGAGTATTAAAGGGCGAAGATGGAAATCGAATATAAAGTTAATCATCCAATTACAGCAAATCAGTATATTGAATTAATCAATAAAACAACCTTGGGTGAGCGTAGACCTGTAGATAATGAGACAACAATTAAAGGAATGCTTGAAAATAGTAATTTGATTGTCACAGCGTGGATTGATGAGCAGTTAGTCGGTATTGCACGTTCAATGACAGATTTTCATTATTGCTGTTATTTGTCTGATCTCGCTGTTGATGAAAGCATTCAATCAATGGGGATTGGTAAATATCTTATTTTAGTTACGGCTGAATCAGTAGTAGAAGGGTGTAAAATCGTTTTATTATCAGCCCCTAAAGCTGAAGGTTATTATCCTAAAATAGGTTTTACTGAACATAATAGTGCGTGGGTATTAACGGATATTAACCAGTTAATATTACCTCAATAGACGTATTATTAAGTTATGAAATAAAGATTATATCTGGGTAATAATCTGAAAATACTAACCACAGAGTGATTACTCTCTGTGGTTATAATCATTGTCAGCAAAAAGGCTATAAACTGATTTTTTGCTGAAGTGTCGCGTTAACAGTATCTAGCCATTCATAACGACGGCGATACATTGCACGTTTGGGACGAGATATATCTTCAGGATTTCGACGAATGTCTTCCATACTTAATGCATAAAAGTGCTTATCAAACTCTGTACCACCTAAAGCTTGCCAATGTTTATCATAATTCGCCTTGATACGACCTTTACTATAACGCTTAGCTGAATAAGCATGAGAGCTACTTTTAACTGCAAGCATTGTGTCAACCTGCCAAATATTCGCAATAAGAGTAATGATCTTCACCATTAGATCTTTTGGACGTTGACCATGTAATGTTTTGGTCAGTGCTTTTATTTTCAGGTTATTTTCAGGGCTACTTGCAGGTCCTTGTAAACCACCAATTACTAATTGGCGCTGTCCTTCTATATCTCGTACTGAAAAGGTAAGGGTATAAAAGTTTTTATCGATATCATTAAATAAAATTAGGCTCATATCGCCTTCTTTTTGATAACGAGCATGAAAAACTAATTTAAAAGAATACTCTATTTCACCAGCAGTAAAATCAAACAGCGTTAATCCCTTGTCATTAATATAAATTTCATCACAAATATGTGGTGGTAATTGTGTACTAACAAACTGATAATGCTGAACAACAAATTGTGCACGTTCAATTGCGCTACTGTCATTAATAATATAAGGACGGAATGATTTTTCTAAAAATCGAGGGCACTGTTTGCATAATGCTTCCAATAAAAGAGGGTTTACATTAGAAGTTATATACTGAAAAGCATTACGATAATACATTGCTCGAAGTATGAATTTAGTACGATAGCTCCAAAGGGGAGAATATTGTTCTGCTACACTATCTGGATAAATAATCTTAGCGTAATCACGCAGAGTTGGAGATAAAGTTCCCATTTTGATAATGCTCTAAAAAATGTTAATTAATCATTATCAATATTTTTAAGGTATTTACAATCGTTATATTCGTATTTGGTATATTTGGTGCTGTTATCGTCATCCGCTTAATCTTAAAGAAAGTGCGTGAAATCTTATTATTATTGTCTTGGTTATCTATTAACCATGTTGATAGAACAATGCAAAAAATTAGACTTTGGACTATCATATTACTTGCTATAAATCTGTATCTTGGTGTAATTTCTCACCACTATTTATTTTTGGAATAATGATCATGCCAAAGGCTAGTGATATTAAAAAATTTGCTGCTATCGAACTTAACGGTAAAGTAGCTTTAGTTAAAGAAATTACCAAACTAACGCCTAGTGGTCGTGCTGGCGCAAGTCTTTACCGCATGCGTATTTATGATGTAGCAACGGGTTCAAAATCAGATGTTAGTTTCAAAGCTGATGAGATGATTACGTTAGCAGACTTCCGTCGTCAAAAAGCATCGTTCTCATACATCGATGGTGAAGAATACGTGTTTATGGATGATGAAGATTACACGCCATACACTTTCACTAAAGATGCAATTGCAGAAGAACTATTGTTCATCAATGAAGATACTAAAGGTATTGAAGTATTGACTGTAGACGGTGCGCCAGTTGCTCTAGAATTACCAGCAACAGTAGAGCTAACAATTGTTGAGACAGATCCTTCAATTAAAGGTGCGTCTGCAAGTGCTCGTACTAAGCCTGCAACATTGTCTACAGGTCTTGTTGTTCAAGTTCCTGAGTACATTGCAAATGGTGAAAAAATCAAAATTAACACTTCTGAGCATAAGTTCATGAGTCGTGCTGATAAATAATAGTTAATTATTATTTTCTAGAGCCAGTGGCGTTTATGCGGCACTGGCTTTTTTATGGATGTAAGAAACATAAAAAGGATAAACAAAGACCGTGGATCAAATAATTACATTGGATGTAGCTAAAAAAGAAGATGTACAAGCAGTGTATCAACTTGAGAAAAGACTATTCGGTGATCACTGTTATCCGGCTTTTTTTATTCGGCAGGCTTATGATTGTTGGCCTGCAGGTTTATTCGTCGCTCGAAAAGTCGGTGAGGTTGTTGGCTATGTACTGTGCGCGCCTCAGTTTACGAATGAAGCATCAGTGGCATCAGAAGGGTGGATACTTGCGTTAGCGGTAGATAGTTCTGTACAAGGTAAAGGGGTAGGACGGCAATTGATGCAAGCAGCGATGGAAAGGTTGTCTGGTTGTGAAAAGCTGTGGTTAACTGTTCATCCAAATAATTATGCAAAGAAACTGTATCAGCAGTTAGGATTTATTGATGTTGAACAAGAAAATGATTATTTTGGTTTAGATCAGCCACGAGTGAAAATGCTGTATGTTGCAGGGTAATAAATAACAATAAAAAAGGGTATATAAAATACCCTTAACTTCTTTCAACTGTTTGTTGAAAAATTAAGCACGCTCAACGTTAGCAGCTTGAGGACCTTTTTGGCCTTGCTCAACGTCAAAAGAAACCTTTTGGCCTTCAGCTAGAGATTTGAAGCCTTCACCTGTGATAGCACGGAAGTGAACGAATACGTCAGCGCCGCCATTGTCTTGAGTGATAAAACCGAAACCTTTCTCATCGTTGAACCACTTAACGATACCAGTTGCTTTAGACATGTTATGTCTCCTGAAATAATAAATTAATAGCGTAAATTACGCTGGTTTACTTATGTACAAAAGAATAATGAAGCGCTTCAGGACAACTGTGTACATTTGAACAGTGTATCGAAGTTTTCTCTTTCAATTTGTTGCATAAATAGGCCTTTCTTAAGGCCATGAGTATTAGGCCATTTTCATATTCAAAGGGCAAGTTTCTCGTATAAAAACATCACAAGAATGTGACCCCTTTAACAAAATAAAAATCGACATTATTATGCCATACTGTGCTTATTGTTTGTGTAAGGATATTAGATAACGTAGTACTATTGATCTACATATATAAATCAGTGTGATAAAAACAAAAAAGGGCTCTGAGAGCCCTTGGTTTTGTAAAATTTGAAGGTTAAGTTATTAGACTCTTTCAACGTTCGCTGCTTGAAGACCCTTTGGACCTTGTTCTGTCTCGTAAGAGACTTTTTGGCCTTCAGTTAGCGTTTTAAAGCCATCACCACTAATCGCACGGAAGTGTACAAATACATCAGCACCGCCGTCGTCTTGAGTGATAAAACCAAACCCTTTTTCTTCGTTAAACCACTTAACGGTACCTGTTGCTTTTGACATGTTGTCTCCTGATAAATCTATTCATCACACGGTATAGCCAATATCAGATTACGGAGCGATTTGAGCGTTGAACTCTGTTGCTGATCATGGAGATGACAGCGAAGATATCCTTGTTCAGATTGCTTTAACTGTAAATAAGTACTGGTCTACTATGAAGATTAGGCGTTGATGGATGATTTGCAAATCAAATTCAGCTTTTTTATGAACAAACAATGCAATCATAAATAGTGTCATTATTATTTCTTCGATAATTCATCTAAATGTTTTTTTTATCAGTAATTATTTCTGATATTTATTGAACGAAATCAAAGCAAAGATAAATAACAAAGCGCATAATCCAAACAATAAACGATCTTTAAGCGTATGTTAACTCACCACCTAGTCGATAATCGTCGGGTATTGCTTGAGTTTACAGCAGACTTTCTGATATAACGATTTTAGAAAAAAACTGAGACTCGACGGTTATGTACTAGGAAGTGCATTTTTCCTAATTATTAGCATTAAATCAGTTTCACAAGGCTTTATTTTCAGACTAAGGACAAAACATGAACAACATCCTTGAACTTGTTCGTCAGGCTCGCCGTAAAAACAAACTTAAGCGCGAAATCCTTGATAACGATCGTAAAATTCGTGATAACCGTAAGCGTGTAGAATTATTAGAAAACATGTTGGATTATATCAAGCCAGATATGACTCATGATCAAATTCTAGAAATCATTGAAAACATGAAAGGCGATTACGAAGATCGTGTTGATGATCATATCATCATCAGTGCTGAGCTATCTAAAGAGCGTCGTGACGTTAGCAAGAACGTTAAAGACCTTAAAAAAGCAGAAATCACAGCACACAAACATAACTAATCTTTTGTTTGTTAGTGAATGAAGGCCTGAGCCATGTGCTCAGGTTTTTTTTATCTGTTTTTTGGATGATTGACAGTAAACCATCACGAGAAAAAAGAGTTAAAAAATGTGTTCGTTGATGATTTTTGTTGAGCGTATAGCGCTAGAACAACAAAAAGAGCCCGAAACGATTCCTGTGTCGGGCTTAGGGGAATAGGCTCAGTGATGAGCCTTGCGCTAACTGGATATAGATAGAATTCGATTACACTATCAATACTAGTTTAGCTGTGATGATTTTCCAGTTTTAATTTAAAATAATTGTTTATTCAGTCAATAAAACACTAATTAATAGTAACTGATTGAATAATATTAAATATCAAACAGGTTAGTATCGCGCACTAATTCGCGAGGTAAGCCATTTTTGATACGATTACCAACCCATTTACCGATACCAATGGGATAATCACGGTAAGTAACAATCACTTCACCTTTACCGGTTAGATTTTCTGGGCGAATATCTCGGCCCATAAACCATTCTTTAGCTTGTGGTGCAGTTAATGCGATGGCAACAGTCTCTTTACCTGTAGCAAGCGTCATGATTGCCTCATGCTGCCAGCGATAGCCTTTCTTGTGCTGCTCTGCTAACTTAATACCAATACGCTGAAAACGAATCTCACCAATTAAAGGTTTGATTTGTGTGGGGAATAACCATACCTCTTTATCTCGCAACCAAATATCACTATTGGTTGATAACGTGATATCAAGATCTGCATTAAGTTGTTGAGCGATGAGTTGTTGTTCGTCTGCTTTTACTTGGTTAAAAGGGAATTTACCCATACGTTTTTTAACAGACTCAGTTTCAACTGATGCATGCTTGCGAATACGTGCAACAAAGAAGCCTTCGCTATCAAATACTTGAGGGTAGACGTGTAAAAAACCTTCCGCAGTAAGTGCTTGTTGTGCACCATCAAATAAATCACCTAAAGATTCAAACTCAACGGCATCACCAAAGGTTTGTTTCAGATAGTGGCAAACCTCTTGGTTTTCATGTTGGTTAAGGGTACATGTTGAGTACACCATCACACCACCAGGTTTTAATGCTTGAAAGGCACTGATAATTAAATTGCGTTGTACTGCTGCAATTTCATCAATAGATTCAAGACTCCAGTTAGCCATTGCATCATCATCTTTACGAATAGCACCTTCACCTGAGCATGGGGCATCAAGTAAAATTGAGTCAAATGCTTCAGGAGCCCAAGTGCCAAAAACACAGCCATCAAAGTGGGTTAGTGCTGCATTATGGACACCACAGCGTTGTAAGTTAGCGTGAAGTACTTTAATACGGCTCGCTGCTAACTCATTTGCAACCAATGCACCTTTATTTTGCATTGCGCAAGCAATTTGGGTAGTTTTAGAACCAGGAGCAGATGCCATATCGAGAACACAGTCAAGATTATCATTCTTATCAAGCAGTGCAGTGACAGGCATCATTGAGCTGGCTTCTTGAATATAGAATAACCCAGCCATATGCTCAGCAGTATTGCCTAATGAAACGCTTTCTTCATCCTCACGTTTGATCCAAAAACCAGTATCACACCAAGGAACAGGGGTTAGCGTCCAATCTTTATCTGCTACACGAGTAAGGAAATCTGCGACGCTAATTTTAAGCGTATTGACACGAATACTACGACGTAGCGGTGTTTTACAGCAGCTGATAAATTCATCAATGCTCAGGTTTTCTGGCATTGTGTGCTTGATGAGATCAATAAAAGCGTCAGGAATATAGATATTAGGATGCAAGGTAGCACTCTCTGTCAAACTAGCAATGCCGCGATTCTATACTAAACAACAACAAATTTATATCGGCTATCGATGCTTCTAAGCCTGTTATGTATGTGGATCAGTTTTTATTATGAAATAACATATTAGATGTGACGTTTTATAAAGAAGATGAGGTGATAGAAAAGAAAAAGGGACATTCAATGTCCCTTTTTGATTGTGGCTTTAATGATTATTTGATAGGAATTGCTGTACGCCAAGTTAACCATTTAGGATTGACTTCTTTATTAAGTAAGAAGTGTTTGCCATGTTTTGCTTGTGGCGCGAGTGGATGCGTGGCTGGTGTTGCAAATGAAATACCACCACGGAGTAAACTATCAAAAGTTCCCGCTTTAACTTTTGCCCCCGTAAGGCCGACATCAACGTTTAATCCTGATGCATTCCAGAACACACTATTCGTGCGTATAAGATGGCGATACTTTTGCTCAATCTGTACGGTAATTAATACGCGATCAGCTAATGCACCTAAAGCAACTTTAATCACTTGGCCAACTTGAATATTACGATAAAGCAAAGGTGTACCTTCACTAACAGAGCCACGATCTTCACTTTCTAAAACAAAGGTTTTACCAGCATCAAATAATTCCGCAGAGCCTAACTTGAAATTGTGAGAGGTTAAGCCTTTTCCTGGTTGTACTGCAATGTATGAGCTTAAGAGTGAATCTAAGTTTTCGCTGCCACTTAAACTAATCTTAGGTTTTACTACCCAGAAATAGCTATCTTTACGAGCAATTATATCGGCATATTGTGGGAATAAGCGTGCTTTTACAGTAACGTTATTACGTTCAAAGTTAGGTTCAATATTATCAACTTTACCAATCACTACCCCTTGATATTTAATCGCCGTCGATTTTGAAATAGAACGAGCATCATCGGCAGTTAGAGTGATCATGACGCCAAAATGTTGAGCATCACTTAAACTCGAGTAAAGCTTATAGTCACGGCCTGAACGATTTGCCACACCTTTAATAGAGTCAAATGCAATGCCGCCTTTAAGTAATGTTGAGAGCGGATCCGCTTTAATTTTAACGCCATTAAGTCCAGCTTCTACTTCAACTCCTGAACGGTTCCAAAAAACGGTGTTGCTGTCGATTAAATGACGGTATTTCTTTTGTATATTCAGTTTTATCTCAACCCCTGATGTCTTAAGGTCAAAACTAGTGATCTCACCAACCTGTAGATTACGATAAAGCACGGGACTACCTTCAGAGATAGAAGGTAAGTTATCAGCGATAAGCGTAATAGAGGTAAAACCTTTTAATTTTTCGTCAGCAAGCTTAGCAAGGTGTCTATTTTTAAACAGTGAGTAACTTTTTTGGACTCCTTGTTTACCACTCGATGTAAAGCTAATGGCGCTGCTTATCAATTGATCTACCGCTGGAATAGAAACATTAACGCCGCTATTACTAATATTGGCTTCAATACCACCGTCAATAAAGAAACGGCTGTGAGAACGAATTAAATGGGTATATTGCGGTTGAATTAAAGCATCTAATCTTACTCGGTTACCATCGAGCTTTACGTCAGTGATATGGCCGACATCAATACCACGATAACGTAATTTAGTGCCTGCTTTTAAGCCGAAGCTTTTATTGGCATATAGCGAGAAAACAGCCACGCCCGGTTGTTGTTCTTCAAGTGTATTCTGGGTGATAGCGGTGAAATGACGGGTTTTTTTACCTTCACCTGGAATTAAACGAAGGTAATTACCGCGCACAAGGTTGCCGATATTTTTGACTCCAGTTAATGAAACTTGCGCTTCTTCAAGTAATAACCGTGAGCCATTATTAAGTAGATCACTCATGCTTGGTTCAATAGCTGCGTGAGCAATAATTTTATTGGTTTTTTCATCCAGCTTTAAATCTGAAATTTTACCAATTTGAAGGCCACGATACATAATCGGCGCCCCTGAATTACTGACGTTATTATCATCTGGAAGGGTGATGGTTATAGCGATACCACGACCAGCAGTATTAATGTCTGGATAGAGATTAAATAAATGTCCTTCATCAATAGGTTTGCCAGCATCAGGAGAGTCAAATGCAATCGCACCAGCTATGAGCGCTGATAAGCTTTCAAACTGTACGTCAACACCATTAAAACCAATATTAGCATTCACACCGCTGACATTCCAAAAACGGCTTTTGTTGGTCACGAGGTTGGCATAATGCGGTTTGATCAGCGCATCAATAAGTACTTCTTTCTTATTAGCACTAAGGGTGTAGTTATAAATTTCACCGACAGGGATCTTTTTATAAAAAATTTGTGAGCCAATACTGAGAGAGCCTAGATTCGGCGCTTTTAATTGTAGGGTTAAACCATCATTTATCGGCATATTTGCCGGTTGGTTTTCTAATGCTGTGAATTTTGTTGCTTCTTCCCCTGTGCCTGGTTGAAGGGCAATATAGTTGCCAGAAACAAGCGCATCTAAGCCCGAGATACCAGTAATAGAGGCTTTAGGTTTGACTAACCAAAACTGTGTGTGTGTTCGTAATGTTTTTACTGCCTCTGGGTAAATATCAGCAGAGACATAGATACTTTTAAGATCTTTCGATAACGTCACATCACGAACAATACCTACCTCTAATCCTTGATAACGAATAGTGGTACGCCCCGCGACTAAACCAACGGCATCGTTAAAGTGAATTTGAATACGTTCGCCGCCTTCATTAACGGCTTTATAGAGTAACCATCCAGCGACAATGATTGCCAATAGTGGTAATAACCATAAAGGTGATAAGCCCCGATCACTGCGAATGTTTACGCGTTGTGGTTGCTCGTTATTTGGTTCGTTGTTCATATTTGTCCCAGATTAGACGAGAATCTAAGCTCTCTGCTGCTAACATTGTTAAAATAACGACTACACCAAAAGCAATGGCGCCAGGCCCTGGTGTAAAATCAAGAAGTTGTCCTCGGTCGATTAAAGCGACCATAATTGCAATTACAAAAAGATCCATGACTGACCATTTTCCAATCCAATGTACGATGCGAAAAATCCTCATCCGTTGTAGACGTTGGCCACGCTGTTTAAATTGAATGCATAATAATATATATGCTAATCCAATGATTTTAGCGACGGGAACAACAATACTGGCCACAAAGATGATGATGGCAATACTGGTCATTCCTGTTTTTACTAAACCTGCGACACCTGAAAAGATGGTATCTTCAATACGTTTACCGTTATTCATGAAGATAGAAATAGGGTAAAGATTAGCTGGTAATATAAAAATACTGGCAGTAATAAGATATGCCCATGTTTTCTGGAGTGATTTGGGGATTCGATGATGTAATTGACTGCCACAACGGCGGCAATGTGGTAATGACTCTTGGGTTAAATGACAGCTATGACAGACAGTATCAAGTTTGTCACTGATGTGTTCATTTTCTGGCTGCCAAGCATCCCAATAACGGCGAACACTGATTTTCGTTAACAGTACTGACAGTAGAATTTGCATACTGATTAAGCAATATAATCCTATGCCAACATAAATGTCGGCGACTTCTTGCACTTTAAAACATGAAATAGCCAAGCTAACTAAAAAGACCTCTATCATTGTCCATTGTTTTAAGTGAGACAGAATCCACAGTGATAGTTTAAATAACCGCAGTTGGCGAAAACGTAATGAAAACTGTGCACTCAAAACAGCACTGATCAATAATAATGGTGCAACGGCACTACAAAAAAGAATTAAAATTGCAACAGCAGGAAAGGTTGGAGCGAGTGCAACCGTTCCAGAGGTTAATGTTGCAGGTATCATCTGACCAATTAAACGAATGGTAACTAACGGCAGGCTAACCATTGGGATATAAAGTATAAGACAGGCAACCGCAAGCGCTAATTCTGCATTAAAGCGCGCAAGACCACCACGATATAGTCGAGTATGACAACGTGGGCAATAGGCACTGTGTCCTTGTGTCGCAATTTCAGGTAACACAAGTAAATCGCAGCCTGGGCAGCGTCGAGCCTTCGACATGGTGCGTTTCTTCCTTTAATAATAAGGTGTACAAAAGCGCTCATTGAGTTGTTAGTGACTCATTGTTCTTATAAAAACAATAACTACTATCAATGAGCGCCGATTGAGGCACACTATATTATTTTGTGTTGACGCTGGCTACTGCTTCGTGTGAATCGATACTATTCGTTGCTATGTCAGCCGATTGAATTGAACCATAAAGTGTCTGATATAACCCTTGAGTATTGACTAATTCTACATGGGTACCTGATTGACTGACTAAACCATCTTCAAGTACATAAATAATATCAGCCTGTTTAACGGCAGATAAACGATGAGCAACAATCAAGGTGGTCTTATTTTTTAAAAACGTATTGAGTGCAGTATGTAAAGCAGCCTCGGTTGAGGTATCTAAAGCTGACGTTGCTTCATCAAGAATAACAAATTCAGGATTAGACAAAATCATGCGTGCAATGGCTAATCGTTGTCGTTGCCCACCAGACAAACGAATACCTTGACGGCCAATTTCAGTATTCAAACCGTGTGTTAGACGTTCAGTCACATCAGCAAGTTGAGCAATATCTAGTGCTTGCCATAATTCCTCATCAGTAAATGATCCACCAAGGGTTAAGTTATGACGTAACGTTTCATTAAATAACACTGGTTGCTGTAATACGACCGCCATTTTCTCGCGTAACGCTTCATAACTAACGGCTTCAATAGGGTGATCGTTTATTAAAATATCACCGCTGTTTTTTTGATAAATACCAAGCAATAATTGGATTAAGGTCGATTTACCACCACCAGAAGCGCCAACGAGAGCTACCCGTTTACCGGCAGGAATATCAAGGTTTAGTCCTCGAAGAACTTCTTTGTCATTATCATAGGAAAAATGCAAGTCACGAATTTTAATCGCAATAGTTTGTTCATCATTAAAAGGGTTAACCGTTGCTGGTGGTCGTGTTTCTTCTTCAAGTGCTAATAAACTATTGAGGCGTTGCATTGCAGCTGATGCACCATACCAAGCAAATTGAATACCTAATAACTCTTGAATTGGACCTAACATAAACCATAAGTAACTAAACACAGCTAACATTTCACCAATGGTTAAGTTACTAAATAACACCATTAACATTGCTGCTGCTCGGAAAATTTCAAAACCGATCAAGAACAGTAGGAAAGAAACGCGTCCCGCAGCTTCTGATTGCCAAGCATATTTATCAGCACTATGGCGAATATCACTGGCATTGCCTTTTAATTGCTCTAAAAAATCACGTTCACGATTAGAAGCTCGTAATTGATAAAGGCCGTCTAAAACTTCAATTAAACGATGTTGAAATGTTTCGTAAGATTGGTTTTCTTTACGTTTAAGGTTTTTAACGCGGCTACCCATAAGCTTAGACGCATAGACAACAATTGGATTTATAATCAGAATGAATAAGCCGAGTTTCCAATCAAGCCATAAAAGTACACCCGCAGTACCGACAACCGTTAAGAGCCCGATAATAAATCGACTTAGCGTATCACCAACAAACTTATCAATGGTCTCGACATCAGTAATAAGGTGAGAACTGATGCCACCACTGCCTCGCTCTTCATACTGTCGCATACTTATACGACCAAGTTTGTCGAGTAAGTGTTGACGTAAGTTATAGGTTATATCTTTTGATACTAATGTGAATTGTCGACTTTGAAGTATATTCAACGCTTGGCTAAAAGTGCGCATTAATACAACCAGAACAAGCACTAAAATAATGTAGCCTGTTGCATTGTGCCAGGCCGAAGGTAGAAGGGCGTTAAGATAAGTAATGCCTTCGCCTGGTTTATGCAACAGAACTTCATCAACCATTAGTGGCATCAAAAGTGGAATAGGTACACTGATCAAGGTTGCGATAACAGCAATAATATTTGCAACAATTAATCTTGGTTTATGTAATTTTGCTTGTTGTAGTAACCAAGACCAATTAATCATAAGATGGTTCTTATCTTTCACTGTGAGAATAATTCCTATTATCAGTAGTATTCTTGCTATTCTAACGGCTATATACAGAGTAAGCTATGGAAAATTCAACCGCTTTTTATCATCGTCTAACACAACAGGCATTGGCTCTTATTGAGGGGGAAACAGATCTTATCGCTAATATGTCTAATATTAGTGCGTTATTAAATATGGAGTTAGAACAAATTAATTGGGTTGGGTTTTATTTATTGAAACAAGACCAATTAGTCTTAGGCCCATTTCAAGGAAACCCTGCTTGTGTACGTATTCCGGTTGGACGCGGCGTTTGTGGCACAGCAATTTCTGAAAATAAAGTACAGCGTATTGCCGATGTTCATGCTTTCCCAGGACACATTGCATGTGATGCTGTAAGTAATTCTGAAATTGTAATTCCACTTATGGTTAATGGAAAATTAATCGGTGTGTTGGATATTGATAGTCCAATTCTGTCAAGATTTGACCAAAATGATGAACAAGGTCTAGTTTCTTTCGTAGAAGAACTACAAAAAGTACTCTAATTTCATGCTTTCGGTGGTTTTTCCGCGTTAGGTAATTATAATAGCAGCACTATTTCTTTTTGAACAAAGCACAAATAACGAGCAATCCTCGTTTATGTCAGGAAACTCCATGGAAAACTCTGAAAAGTTAACGAACAGTAAAGAAGTTATTGCATACATCGCTGAGCGTTTCCCAAAATGTTTCACTGTTGAAGGTGAAGCGAAGCCACTTAAAATTGGTATCTTCCAAGACCTTGCAGAGCGTCTTAATGAAGATCCAAAAGTAAGCAAGACTCAACTACGTACAGCTTTACGTCAATACACATCTTCTTGGCGTTACCTTCACGGTGTTAAAGCGGGTGTGAGCCGTGTTGATCTAGATGGTAATGATTGTGATGTTCTAGAGCAAGAGCACGTAGATCATGCGCTTAAAGCTTTAGAAGAAAGCAAAGCGAAAGTACGCACTCGTCGTAAAGAGCAAGCAATTGCTAAAGCGGCTAAAGAAGGCGAAGCTAAAAAAACGCGAGCAAAAACAGTTAAATCTAGTAACACTAAGCCAA
Source organism: Photobacterium andalusiense (assembly GCF_900185625.1). GTDB lineage: Bacteria > Pseudomonadota > Gammaproteobacteria > Enterobacterales > Vibrionaceae > Photobacterium > Photobacterium aquimaris. Next base: position 858,800 of record NZ_FYAJ01000001.1, on the reverse strand, counting down.
AAACAGCTACTATTAAAAAGAAGCCTGTAGAGACGACACGTGTACTGAATGCTGATGAAGTAATCGTGGGCAAAAATGTTCAAGTGAACATGGGTTCAGGTAACATGCCTGCGACTATTGTTGAAATTAACAAGGACGATGTGCGAGTTCGTTTAAATAACGGTCTAGTAATGGCTGTTAAAGCGGAGCACTTGCGTTCATAAAGGAGAATGCGCGACACATGAATTGTCGATTCCGTTTCTCACTGATAGCTGCTGGCATGATGCTAGCAGCTTCGGTTCAAGCCGCTGAGGCTAAGTATTCATTAAGTGATGTGCCGCATCTTGCTCCTGAAAAACAGCATGCAACCGCGAGTACAAGAGTGGCGTCGCGTTATACGCGTTCCCACTATAAGCATTTTGCACTTGATGATCAGTTTTCTGGACAAGTATTCAATCGTTATATTGAAATGCTTGATTATAATAAAAGCTTTCTTGACGCAACAGATGTTGAACAATTTGGTAAATGGAAAAACCAGTTAGATGATCAACTGAAATCAGGGAATACATCTGCTGCGTTTGATATTTTTAATAAAGTCCTTCAACGTCGTTTTGAACGGTATCAATTTGCGTTAACTCAGCTTGATACTGAAATTACATTCGATAATAAAGATGACTTTGTTATTGATCGTTCAGAGCTTGAATGGCCGAAAGACGACACTGAATTGAATGAGATTTGGCGACAGCGTGTTAAATACGATGCGTTAAATCTTAAACTTGCAGGTAAAAAATGGCCTGAGATTCAAAAGACGTTAACCAAGCGCTATAACAATGCGATTAAGCGTTTAACACAAACACACAGTGAAGATGTATTTCAGTTATATATGAATGCTTTTTCACGTGAGGTCGATCCACATACGAGTTATTTATCGCCACGTAATGCTGAACAATTTCAGGCAGAGATGAATCTGTCATTAGAAGGAATTGGTGCGGTATTACAGGTTGAAGACGACTATACCAAAATTCGTTCTTTAGTTGCTGGTGGACCAGCAGCTAGCTCGAAAAAAATTGCAGCAGGTGATCGCATTATTGGCGTAGGTCAAGAAGGCAAGAAAGTTGTTGATGTTATTGGTTGGCGTCTTGATGATGTTGTGCAGTTAATCAAAGGGCCGAAGGGCAGTAAGGTTATTCTGGACATATTACCTGAAGGCAATAATGCGAAGAGTTACACCGTAACAATTGTACGAGACAAGATCCGTCTTGAAGATCGTGCAGCGAAATCGGAAGTGAAAACTGTCGATGGTAAAAAAATCGGTGTAATTGAAATTCCAAGCTTTTATGTTGGATTATCACAAGATACTAAAAAAGAACTGGTCAAATTAAATGATCAGAAGGTTGATGGTATCGTGATCGACTTACGTAATAATGGTGGTGGTGCTTTAACAGAAGCAACAGCATTAACAGGTTTATTTATTTCTAGTGGACCCGTTGTGCAAGTGCGTGATAGTTATGGTCGAATTAAGGTTAATGGTGATTCAGACGATCAAATTTCTTTTGATGGACCATTGACTGTATTAGTTAACCGCTACAGTGCATCTGCCTCAGAAATTTTTGCGGCGGCAATGCAAGATTACGGACGCGCTATTGTTTTAGGTGAACAATCTTTTGGTAAAGGTACGGTGCAACAACACCGCTCATTAAATCATCTCTATGATTTATTTGATAAGCCATTAGGTCATGTTCAATATACTATCCAAAAATTCTATCGTATTAATGGTGGAAGTACTCAAAACTTAGGTGTTGTGCCTGATATTTCTTTCCCTTCTGCAATTGATCCTGCTGAGACAGGGGAAAGTGTTGAAGATAACGCATTACCTTGGGATAGTATTAAACCTGCAGGTTATCAGAAATTACATGATTACAGCTCACTTGTACCGATACTAGCAGCAGAGCACCAAACCCGTATTAAAAATAATATGGAATTTGGTTTTATCAATGAAGATATCATTACCTATAAAAAGGAAAAAGATATCAATACGATTTCATTGAATGAAAAGACACGCATAGCAGAACAAGATAAAGACGACGCTGATCGTTTAGCCCGCTTAAATAAACGTCAAAAAGCGTTAGGTGAAAAGCCTTTTGCAGATTTGGATGCGGTGCCAAAAGATTATGAAGCACCTGATGTTTATCTTGATGAAGCTGTTGCGATAACTGCTGATTTTAGTAATCAAAAACAATCGTAATAATGATACGGAATGACGTTATTTTGTTGATGTCTCTTTTATTAAAGCGCTCTTAGGAGCGCTTTTTTTTATCTGTTGTTTTTTATGTCTTAATATTGAGAAAGTTTAAATTACAAAGTGTGATATAACGCATATTTTTCATCGAGAATTAGGTTTCCCGACTAGTTTTAAGTATAAGACCTCTGAAATTTGAGGGGAAATACAAAAGCTAAAGTATTCAGTAAGGGGAACTGCATATGATGAAAAAATTTGGTTTTTTTTGGATATTTATCTTGAGCTTGTTTAGTGTTAACTCTATTGCTGATGATATTACTGAGTTTGATTATCCCTTTCTATTAGGAAATTGGTATTGGTTTAGTAATCAACAAGACGGTATTGAAAGTGAAGGGGAAAAATATCGAGCGATGCATGTGATGTTTAAATCTGATTATCAATTTGCAATGCGACTATTACGAGTCGATGGCAAAGTTGAGCAATGGACGGGCAATTATGATATCGATGATACCAATATTACTTTTATTTCCCCAAATGAAGATGATCAAATGCATAGCTATTTGCTTAACTATAATCGTTTTGTACTTGATGGCGCTCACTTTACCAAATTAGCACCGGAACATTTAGCTGGAAATTGGCGAACTAAAACGATTTCAGGGCAAGATGTCGCTGATAATATTGCAGAATTTGCATTATCTTTACGTCCAGATTTTTTATTCTCAGCAGAGATTTCAAATCAAGCAGGTAAAACGAAAGAGCATCGTGGTGTCTATTATTTAGAAGATGATCAAATTGTTCTGCTCTATGAAGATGGTCAGCAAGATAATCAATTTGTATTAAATGGCAATAACACTTTAACTTTGAGTAATGAACATTTTGGAATGGAAGCTGTATTACGTCGAGAGTAATATCACTATCAACGGTAATTATTTGAGTTTAAAAAAACAAATTGGTTTTAAGGATAATAAAAAAGCGAACAATTAAATTGTTCGCTTTTTTGGGATTCAACTATTAGTTATTTACTAAGTCATTATTCGTTAACGAGTTGAAAAGCTGTACGTAATTGATCAAGATAGTCTTCATCTCGACAAATACTCTTCCCTGGCTCATCTGAAATTTTGGCTACTGGTCGGCCTTCACATTCTGTCAGTTTCAAAACGACATTCAGTGTTTTAACGCCAGGTAAGTCACAAGTTAGTTGTGTGCCAATACCAAAGCTAACATTGATATGATCATTAAAGTGTTTATAAATTACTAATGCTTTATCAAGTGTTAAGCTATCAGAAAATACTAACGATTTCGTTTTAGGATCAATACCTAACGATTTATAGTGCGCAATGGCTTTTTCACCCCAAGAAATAGGGTCACCACTATCATGACGTAAGCCAATGAAACGCTCAGAAAGACGCTGATCGAAATCGCGTAAAAAGGCATCCATATTAATACAATCGGTGAGTGCAATACCTAAATCATGAGGGTACTCTTGCAACCAGCGATTAAGCGCTAATTGTTGAGAGTCAGCTAATTCACCCGACAGCTGTTGATGCGCTTGAAACCATTCATGAGCTTGAGTACCAACAGGGGTTAGACCGCGAGTATAAGCAAGGTAATAGTTTGATGTGCCTTTAAATTCAGGCATATTATCTTTCAAGTAGTCAACAACGTGGTGGTGAACGTCTTTTGAAAAACGACGACGCGTACCAAAATCTACTAATGCAAATTGGCTTAAATCACATTTTTTAGCATCATGATAAAAGCGATCAATTTTTGATTTTAACTGCTCAATAGCCATCGCTGTAGTAGCTTGTGGATAAACATGTTTACAGCGAATTTCACAGATAATGGCAAGCAGTGGTACTTCCCATAAAATCACATCAAGCCATGTACCACGAATAGTGATCGCTAATTGATCACCTGATGTATCAATGTCTACATCATTAGCATTCAGTTTAAAATCTTTTAGAAACGCAAGGTAATCGGCATGAAAAAAAGTCAGAGTCGATAAGAAGTCGAGTTCGCCTTGAGTGAAAGATAAGGTCGCAATATGATCAATTTGTGCTTTAATTTCAGCAGCGTAAGGGCGTAGATCTTCATCGCTTCGGCAATGGAACTCAGCCACAGCTTCAACGCCTGGATATTGATGGAATACTGCTTGTTGCATATGAAGCTTATAAGCATCAGTATCAAGCAGGGAGTCTATAACCCCATTATTGTGTCTGTTATTATTCATATCTGGTAGTAGATACTCAAATTGATAAATTTAAAGAATTTATTTTTATAATTATAGGATCTTTAAATTCAATGTCTTGGACATGGTTTATAAAGTTTAGTAAATAAATAACTAAACTATTTAACTGGTGTGGGATTGTGACCTAAGAGGTGAACTACGTCAAGGAATATCAAGTTTAGCCATTGTGACTGTTGCATTAATCATCTCGACGTGTATTGCTATATTAATACGTAAACGTTTACGTTAGTAATTAACTATATTGTCTATAAACTTATGCTTGAAAAGTGTTATTGCTGACACAATATTATATAACAGCCAACATTAATCGGTAGCTCATGCATACAGCATTAGAGTAATCATAAAGGATATAAAAATAATGACAGAACATTCTACTGTGACTCAACCAGCAGCAAAATATCGTTCAGACTATCGCTCGCCTGATTACACCATTACGGATATCGATCTGACATTTGACCTTCATGATACCAAAACAACGGTTGTTGCTATTAGCCATGTGGTACGACTGAGTGAACAGGCTAATGCTGAATTAATACTAGATGGTGATGATTTAACATTAATCAGCGTGACTGTAAACGGCCAAGCTTGGCAAGATTACCACCAGCTGTCAGGGCATTTGACGTTAACAAATCTACCGGCTGATTTTGAATTAGCGATTACAACTGAAATTAATCCTGAAGCTAATACTTTACTGGAAGGTCTGTATAAATCTGGCGGTGGTTTCTGTACCCAGTGTGAAGCAGAAGGTTTCCGTCGTATTACGTTCTATTTAGATCGTCCTGATGTATTAGCACGATTCACAACTAAAATTATTGCAGATAAAGCCGCGTTTCCTTACATGCTAAGTAATGGTAACCGTATTGCGCAAGGCGAGCTTGATAATGGTCGTCATTGGGTTCAATGGCAAGACCCATTCCCAAAACCTTCATACTTATTTGCTTTAGTTGCGGGTGATTTTGATGTATTGCGTGATACATTTACTACCATGAGTGGGCGTGATGTTGCGTTAGAGATTTTTGTCGATAAGGGTAACTTGGATCGCGCTGATTATGCGATGACATCACTTAAAAATTCAATGAAATGGGACGAAGAACGTTTCGGCCTTGAATACGACCTTGATATCTACATGATTGTAGCGGTTGATTTCTTTAATATGGGTGCAATGGAGAATAAAGGTCTTAATGTCTTTAACTCTAAATTTGTATTAGCCAATCCAAATACTGCTACAGATACTGATTATCAAGGCATTGAAGCGGTGATTGGTCATGAATATTTCCACAATTGGACTGGTAACCGTGTGACTTGTCGTGATTGGTTCCAATTAAGCCTAAAAGAAGGTCTCACGGTTTTCCGTGATCAAGAGTTTTCTTCAGATTTAGGCTCTCGACCTGTTAACCGTATTGCCAATGTACGTATTGTTCGTGGCCCACAATTTGCAGAAGATCGCGGCCCAATGTCACATCCAATTCGCCCTGAAAAAGTGATTCAGATGAATAACTTCTATACCTTAACTGTGTATGAAAAGGGCAGTGAAGTGATTCGTATGTTGCATACCTTATTAGGTGAAGCAAATTTCCAAGCAGGCATGAAACTGTATTTTGATCGTCATGATGGCACTGCAGCAACCTGTGATGATTTTGTACAAGCAATGGAAGACGCATCAGGGGTTGATTTGAATCGTTTCCGTCGTTGGTATAGTCAAGCTGGTACACCGGTTGTTAGTGTTTCAACTGCGTATGATGCTGAATCTAAGAGTTACGCTGTCACGATTAAGCAGCAAACACCAGCAACAGCAGAGCAAGTTGAAAAGCAGCCACTACATATTCCTTTTGATATTGAGCTATACAATAGCAAAGGTGAAGTGATTGACTTACAAATCAATGGCGAAGTAGTGCATAACGTACTGGATGTTAAAGAAGCAGAGCAAACATTTGTATTTGATAATGTTACAGAGCAACCTGTGATTTCGATGTTACGTGAGTTCTCTGCACCAGTGATCTTAGAATATGATTACACTGATGATGAGTTGATTTTCTTAATGGTTAACGCATCAAATGAATTTGCTCGTTGGGATGCTGGACAAATGTTATTGGCGAAATACATTCGTCAAAATGTAGCCCAAGTACAGCAAGGACATCCTGTAACCTTACCCGATGCTGTTATTGATGCGTTCCGTGGTGCATTACTGGATGAAAATCTTGATCCTGCCTTCATTGCCGAAATGCTAACGCTTCCAAGTGAGAATGAAATAGCGGGTTGGTACACAACGGTTGACGTGGATGCGATCAATCAGGTTGTCGGTGCATTTACACAATTACTTGCTTCTGAAATGGAAGATGAGTTTAGTGCGATTTATCACAGCTTAACTCAAGAGAGTTATAGTTTAGATCATGCGGCAATGGCACAACGCGCACTGCGTAATAAGTGTTTGTCATACCTAGCATATACAGCGCAAGGTGAGGCACTTGTTGCTGCGCAATATAAAGCGGCTGACAACATGACTGATACGATGGCTGCAATGTCGGCTGCTAATAATGCACAACTAGATTGTCGCGCAGAGCAAATGGCTGATTTCAGTGATAAGTGGAGCCATGATGGCCTAGTGATGGATAAGTGGTTTATGTTGCAAGGTACAAACCCTGCGGCTGACGCATTAGAAAATGTGCGTAATACTATGAATCATCCGACATTTAGTTTAAAAAACCCTAACCGTACACGTAGCTTAGTAGCTAGCTTTAGTGCTAATAACCCAGTACATTTCCATGCTAAAGACGGCTCTGGTTATGCGTTTTTAACTGAGATACTAACGATTCTAAACACCAGTAATCCACAAGTAGCGGCACGTTTAATTGAGCCACTACTAAAACTTCGCCAATACGATGCAAGTCGTCAGCAGTTGATGCGTGAACAACTTGAAAAACTTGCTGCGATGGATAACTTAGCAAAAGATTTGTTTGAAAAAGTTCAAAAAGCACTTGATCAAAAGTAATCGATTAATGATTTAACGTTATCGATATGTAGGTGTAAGCAAAAGCCAGTGACTTAATTAGTGACTGGCTTTTATTTTATGTTATTGTTTTACATCTTTTTAATTGTCATGTTAAATATTTAGAGATAGGTTAATTAATGATGCGCAGTTTTACGTTTAACGTTAATATTAGCTACAATATCTTTTTGCAGCACTATTCTGGTGCGGCGAGTAGTGTGGTGGTATTAACCGATGGAGGTTTAAAGCTTCAACTGCCAGCTGTAAGGTTACGTGGTTTTCTTACTCATGCCGGAGTGGTAGGAAAGTTTCGTTTATACGTAAATAACGATAACAAATTTGAGACAATTGAACGTATTTAGAATAATTCTAGCCTAAAACGTCACACCACCAGCATCAAACTCTATACTTATCAGTATAATTATAAGGATGTTGGAGCGTATGTATGACAGCACCCGACAATATCGTCCCCGTTTTACTAGAAAAAGTATATGACTTAATTTCAACTAAAGTAAAACCCCCTCAAAATGCGTTAGTGATGACGCTTGCTAAGCAACTATTAGGTCAACTTGCTGATGACGATCTGTTACAGCGTAATGAATCTGACCTCTATGGTGCGATTTTAAGTTTATGGCAACATCTTGCCATGAATAAACCTGAACATATATCTGTTAGAGTTTATAACCCCAGTGTGAGTCGGCATGGCTGGAAATCTACCCATACAGTGGTTGAGATAGTAACGCCAGATCAGCCATTTTTAGTTGATTCAGTACGTATGGTATTAGACCGACTCGGTATAACCAGTCATTTGATGCTTAATGGCCCGTATCGGTTTCAGCGTGATAATGATGGAAAGATTGTTAAAGCGTGTAGCAACAAGGGTGAACAGCAAACATTATTTCATATTGAAGTCGATCGTTTACCAACAAATGCTGAAATCGCTCAGTTAAAGCGTGAGTTAGCCTGTTTATTGAAAGATATTACGCTGGTGGTAAAAGATTGGCAGCCAATGCAACAGAAGTTATTGCAAGTTGCTTCTGAATTACACCACCATGATTTACCACTTTCTAAGGTGCATTGCCAAGAAGCACTTGAATTTATAGATTGGTTAACTAGGCATAATTTTACCTTTATGGGCTATCATGCTTATGATCTTAATGTAGTTGAAGCAGATTATGAACTGACTCCGGTTAAAAATAGTGGCTTAGGATTATTAGCGAAAACAACATCAGCAGCCACATTTCGATTATCTAGCTTGCCAGAATCGGCCCGTGTCGAGGCGCAAAAACCCGAAGTTCTCATCCTTACTAAAAGTAATGGTAAATCACGCATTCATCGTCCTGCTTATATTGATTATGTAGGAATAAAACGTTTTGATAAGCAAGGTAATATTATTGGTGAGCATCGCTTCATTGGTTTATATGCGTCAAGTGCTTATCATCAAACAGTGGATAATATCCCTCTTATACGCAACCGTGTTAGTCGTATTTTGCAAGCTAGTGGTTATTCAAAAGGATCATATTCATGGAAAGCGCTCAATAATATTTTAGAAACCTATCCTCGAGATGAGCTTATTCAAGCCAATGAAAATGAAATGTTGGCAGTCGGTATGGGCGTCGTGAGAATGCAAAATCGTGATTTATTGCGGTTATTTATTCGACGTGATCCTTTTGGGCGTTTTTTTTCATGCATGGTCTATGTCAGTAAAGAGCGTTATAACACCGAGTTAAGACGAAAAACCCAACAAATATTAAAAACGTATCTAAGTTCTGATGAAAATGTTGAATTTACTACTTTTTTTTCTGAAAGCCGATTAGCACGTACACATTATATTGTGCGGGTTGAAAATAATAATAGTGATATAGATGTTAAGGCTATTGAGCATAATTTAGTTGAGGTCGCTTTATTGTGGGAGGATCGATTAACTCATGCTTTAGTGGCTAATCTTGGTGAGAGCAAAGGGATTGCGGTGGCAAAAAAATACATCAATGCCTTTCCTCGTTCGTATAAAGAACAAATGTTACCAGGTTATGCTGTTGCAGATGTACTGCAATTGGAACAATTAAGTGATAGCCATAAATTGGGGATGTTATTTTATCGTCCTCAAGAAGAAGCGACTGATTCCAATGTTATTAAGCTTAAACTTTTCCATCGTACTCAGCCTATCTATCTTTCTGATGTGATGCCGATGCTTGAAAACTTAGGACTACGGGTTGTTGGTGAATCGCCATATCAAGTAACAACGGCGAATAATACGGTTTATTGGGTGCTTGATTTTTCAATGTTACATAGTCGCTGTGGTGGTATTGATTTAACTGAAGCGAGAGATCGATTTCAAAGTGCATTAGCGTTGATTTGGGAAGGAAAGCTAGAGAGTGATGGCTTTAATCGATTAGTGCTTAATGGTGGATTAACCGGACGTGAGGTGACAATTTTACGTTGTTATGCACGGTATATGCGCCAGATAGGATTTCCTTTTAGTCAGCAATATATAGAAGATACGTTAACTCACCATAATGATATTGCATGCGATTTAATAAACTTGTTTCAATTACGCTTTAATACAAAATGCCATCATTCTAAGGTGAGTGAGCAACTGGCAGTAGAAAAATTGGAGCAAAAGTTAGATTTAGTCGAAAGCTTAGATAATGATCGTATCCTTCGGCGCTACATTGATATGATCCTAGCAACAGTAAGAACGAATTATTATCAGCAAGATAGTCAACATCTGCCAAAACATTGTTTAGCGATAAAACTTCGACCAACACATATTCCTGATATACCAGCACCGATTCCGATGTTTGAAATATTTGTTTATGCTCCTGATATTGAAGGTGTGCATTTGCGGGCAGGGAAGATTGCTCGTGGCGGGTTACGCTGGTCTGATAGACAAGAAGATTTTAGAACCGAAATATTAGGCTTAGTGAAAGCCCAACAAGTTAAAAATACCGTAATAGTCCCCGTAGGTGCAAAAGGCGGCTTTGTGTGTAAACGGCAGCCGCAATTAAAAACACGTCAAGACGTTATTGAAGAAGGAATGCGTTGTTATAAACATTTTATAGAAGCCCTACTTGATGTTACCGATAATATTATTGATGGCAATGTTATAGCACCTGTTGATGTGCGTTGTCATGATGATCATGATCCTTATCTGGTTGTTGCTGCCGATAAAGGGACTGCAACTTTCTCTGATTTAGCCAATTCTATCGCTGCTGATTATCAATTTTGGTTAGGTGATGCCTTTGCGTCGGGGGGATCACATGGTTACGACCATAAACAGATGGGGATCACAGCTAAAGGCGGATGGGAATCTGTTAAACGTCATTTTCGTGAATTAGAGATTGATTGCCAAGCAACACCATTTTCTTGTGTTGGTATTGGCGATATGGGTGGTGATGTGTTTGGTAATGGTATGTTACTTTCATCACATACGCGACTAATTGCGGCTTTTAATCACCAACATATTTTTATTGATCCAGCCCCTGATGAACAGATTAGTTTTCAAGAACGATTGCGGTTATTTAAACTGCCACGTTCGAGTTGGCAAGATTATAATTCAACACTGATTTCTGCTGGTGGCGGCGTTTTTTCTCGCCGTAGTAAATCGATTAAACTCACGCCAGAAATCAAACAAAGACTGCAAACGAAAAAGCACAGCTGCACACCAAATGAATTGATTCAATTGATATTACAGCTTGATGTTGATTTGTTGTGGAATGGCGGTATTGGAACTTATGTAAAAGCCATGTCGGAATCAAATGCTGATGTTGGCGATCGTGCTAATGATGGGGTGCGTATTAATGGCCACCAATTAAAAGCAAAGATTGTTGGTGAAGGTGGGAATTTAGGCTTAACTCAATTAGGGCGAATTGAATATGCTCTACAAGGCGGACGGGTTAATTGTGATTTTATCGATAATGTCGGGGGTGTTGATTGTTCTGATAATGAAGTGAACATTAAAATTTTGCTTAATAACCTCGTTGAAGAAGGTGATTTGACTTATAAGCAACGTAATGTGTTATTAGATCAAATGGAAGCGGATGTCAGTCAGCAAGTATTAGATGATGCTTATTGTCAAAGTGAGTCTATTTCCGTGACTCAATATCAACAAACAGCATTACTTAAAGAGCAAATTCGGTTTATTCATCATTTAGAACGGATAGGGAAGTTAGATCGTTGTCTGGAGTATTTACCTGATGATGAAACCTTAATTGAAAGAGAAAAAGCAGCTATCGGCCTTACTCGACCTGAATTATCAGTGCTGGTGGCGTACGGCAAGATGATCCTTAAACAACAACTAGAAAATGAAGATATTGCTAATGATGTTTTTCATCGTAATCAGTTAATAACCTATTTTCCATCAGCATTACAAAAATATCAGCAACAGATGATTCATCATCCGTTAACCAAAGAAATTATAGCGACTGCGTTAGCAAACCAGATGTCCAATGAAATGGGCTGCAATTTTGTTACACGATTACAAGAAGAAACAGGATCTTCAATTATTGATATTGCATCGTCCTATGTTGTTGGTCGTGAAATTTTCAATTTTCCTGAATTATACGTAGCTATTCGCCAATTAGATAATCAACTAACAGCGGATACTCAATATGATATGTTGTTTCAGTGTCGTCGAATGTTACGCCGCATAACACGATGGTTGCTACGTAATCGGGATAGAAAGTTAACGATAGAGCAGCAGATTGGTTTTTATAAGCCTTATATTATAGATTTGCAGAAAAACTTAGAGAGTTACCTTGTCACTGATGAAGTTAAAGAACATCAACATCAAGCTCAGCAGTTTATCAGTGTCGGTGTACCTCAAGTTTTAGCTGATAATATTGTACGTTTATCTAGTCTATATTGTGCGCTTGATATTGGCCAAATAGCCGATCAGCAACAACAGACGGTAAGTCATATTGCTCAAGTGTACTTTTTGGTTGGGGTCGATTTATCACTCCATTGGTTTTTGAAACAAATTAATAATCAGCCAGTAGAAAATCATTGGCAAGCATTAGCAAGAGCATCATTTAGAGAAGAGTTAGATTTGCAGCAGCGACAACTAACGGTATCTGTTATTCAATATGTATCGGCTCAACCACAAGATTGTGTTAGTCAATGGGTTGATCAGCATCCAGTCGCTATTCAGCGTTGGGAGAGTGTATTAACCGAATTTAAAATAGGAACGGTGCATGAATTTGCTAAATTTGCTGTTGCACTAAGAGAGTTGACTCTATTGAACCTTCATTCTCAGTCCCGTGGGTGAGTATAAATAACGATTAGAAAGTTGATAAAATGTTGAAATTAGTAATAATAATGAGCCGTGATTGTTAATTGATGTGGTTTTTTATGCGCACCAACGAAAACGTTTGCTTTTCGTGGTATTTATTTTAAACAAGAGCAGTTTATAACTCATTGTAAATATTGAGGTAAATTATAAGTCTATGTTTTATTGATGATAATCAAATTAATAGGGATTGTATTTAGCGCTATAACTGTGAATAATACCACCCCGTTTATACGGGATTTTTAATGGAGTTATAATGTTATATCGCATCGCACGATCCGCTATTTTCCAGTTGGATGCAGAAAAAGCACACGACCTCGCTATTCAAAACTTTTCTCGCTTTACTGGTACTCCACTTGATCTCTTCTATCGTCAAAATGTTCCAGAACGTCCAGTTGAAGTGATGGGTATTACGTTTAAAAATCCTGTTGGTTTGGCTGCTGGCCTTGATAAAAATGGCGAATGTATTGATGCATTTGGCGCAATGGGATTTGGTTTTGTTGAAGTTGGCACCGTAACCCCACGTCCTCAGTCAGGAAATGATAAGCCGCGTTTATTTCGTTTAATTCCAGCGGAGGGCATTATTAACCGTTTTGGTTTTAATAACCTTGGGGTTGATAACTTAGTTGAGAACGTGAAGAAGTCTACATATGACGGTGTTATTGGTATTAACATCGGTAAAAATAAAGATACACCAATTGAAAAGGGCGCTGAAGACTATTTAATCTGTATGGAAAAAGTCTATCAGTATGCTGGTTATATTGCGGTGAATATTTCATCACCAAATACTCCGGGATTACGTTCATTACAATACGGTGAAGCTTTAGATGACTTATTAGCACAATTAAAGCAAAAACAAGCAGAGCTTGCCGAAAAACATGGAAAATATGTTCCACTTGCACTTAAGATCGCCCCAGATCTTGATGATCAAGAAATTGTTCAAGTATGTGAATCACTCATTCGAAATAAGATTGATGGTGTTATTGGTACCAATACTACGCTAGATCGTACAATGGTTGAGGGTATGGATCATTGTGATGAGATGGGAGGCTTAAGTGGTCGTCCATTACAAAACAAGAGTACTGATGTTATCCGTAAAATGGCGATTGCTTTGAATGGCGCACTACCGATTATTGGTGTGGGTGGTATCGATTCAGCAATGGCTGCACGTGAAAAGATTCAAGCTGGTGCCCAGTTAGTTCAAGTTTATACCGGATTTATTTATCATGGTCCACGCTTAGTTAAAGATATTGTTAATGGCCTTTAATATACCAGCATGATGTAAAGTTCATTTTATTGATTAAGCCGAATTGATTATTATTTTCAATTTGGCTTTTTTATATATAAAAATTAAAAATCTCACAAAAATACAGATTTAACGTAAATGTATTTTCCAAAACTTTCCTCTTTTAATTTACCATTGGTGAAGTAAAATTTTGTCAATAATCTAGACGCATAGCAAGCTAAAGAGGATGTTATGTTAACACCTAATAATTCTTGGTATTGGCAATTTGATACTAAGAGAAATACATTAATGCTAGAACTGGGTAATGAGTTATTGTTTTGTGTGTCTATACCAATAAAGCAATTAACCGTTGAAGCAAGATCTATTTCAAATCAAATCTTCACTGTGGCCGATGTTGCAGCTTACCAAACGTTTAAAGAAGGCATGGTTAATTTACCGTTATCAGAGGCACGTAAATCTGAACTAGCTTTAAATGCAGTTGCTGCGTATAGATTTCAAAAACCATTGATGTTACGAAGTTGGTTTTTTGTTCCACAAGCAGGTATCGATCCTGATTGGGGTGAGGTGGTTATTTTAAAAACAGCTGATGATTATGCGCGGTTTATTATTATAGAAACTGATGGTAATTCAAGTCTCTGCATGTTGGCTGATGTTGCTCCAATAAAACTCGATCATAATAAGGAGCTTAACTTTTCAGATACTATTCGAGTAATGAATAATCGCATTTCACCTCATTCTGGAACGTTGCCGATGGGCTTTGCGTTAGTAGGGTAGGGAGTTACTCTTATGTAGCTCCCTTATTTTGATTGTTTTCTTAAGTCTATTCGTCTCATCATTTCATTTATTATTCCTTCCTATATTTTATTGCTATTCCTCGTTTCAAATTAAAGATCCCCACTTTTAACTAAGTCATTGTGCTGTGCATTACTCCTACTACGAATCTATTGCTGCAATCTATTTTGGTTTGTGTTTGGTTAACGTTATATGGTTGCTTAAGTGCATTGTGATTTTCATCAAATAATGATCACTACTTGATCTTGCTGGTGGTGTTAGATCAAAGCAAAGATAAAAAAGTGATATTAACTATGAATAATATGTGATCATGATCTAAAAAACAGTCATTTCAGTATAAAAAATAACCATAAATGTTGTGTAAACTATGAGAGAAAATGGCTTTTTTATTGTTGTTAATCTCAAACCAAATCAAATAACTTCCTTGTTTAATAATAACTGATGATTGACGTATTAAATTTGCCTACTTGTATTCCATTTATTCCATTTCGATGTTTTTGCTTTGAGGTGTCTCATGAGTTTTTTTGTTTGTATACTATTTTTAGTTATTTTATTTTAATAAATACAGTAGGTTATATATTGTTTCCTGTTGTGTTTAATTGGTTTTGTATTAAATTTAACACAAGGCTGCGATATTTATCGCTCTATTATTCCTTGTGGGAAACTATCTTTATTGCGATGAATTTTTATCCAAATAGGTCAGTGAGAATGTTGATAAGGAATCAAAGGCTGCTTTTTTCACTTAATTCGTGAATTGATTGTGCTAAAAGCGAGGTATTTAATGTGATTTCAGTTATAATTCGACGCAATATTAGTGTGAAAAGAACGCCATGAATCAATATTTAGCGATTACTTCCCGCGGCCTAGAAAACTTGCTTGCGGATGAACTAGAACAATTAGGTGCACAAAACATTCAAGTTGTGCATGCCGGTGTCCGTTTTAAAGCCGATCAAGCAATGGCTTATCGTTGCTGTTTATGGACACGTATTTCCTCTCGAATCATCCAAGTGTTGAGTGAGTTTAATGTCCGTGATGATATGGACTTATACTTAGGCGCAACGGCGATTAATTGGATGAGCCACTTTGATAGCAATACTCGTATTGTGGTTGATTTTAATGGTACTAACCGCGAAATCCGTAATAGCCAATACGGTGCGATGAAAATCAAAGATGCGATTGTTGACCGTTTTACTAAAGCGGATCTTCGTCGCCCTAATATCGATCGTGAAAATCCAGATCTACGTATTCATATGCGACTTTCTGGTGAGAAAGGTATTCTTGGCCTAGATATGGCGGGTAGCGGTTTACACCAACGTGGTTACCGTAGCGAAGCCGGTCGTGCGCCTTTACGTGAAACCCATGCTGCTGCATTGGTGATGAAAAGTGGCTGGACACCAGAAACAGCATTGTTAGATCCAATGTGTGGTTCTGGTACGCTCGTGATTGAAGCCGCTATGATGGCTGCTGAAATTGCACCAGGCCTTAAACGTAAGCGTTGGGGCTTTGAATCAATTAAAGACTTTGATAAAGAAGCATGGTTAGAAATTCATGCTGAAGCGACAGTGAAAGCGCGTCGTGGTCCATCAAAAGTAACGACTAAGTTCTTTGGTCGTGAAATGGATCAACGTGTATTAGCCATCGCTCGTGATAACGCTGGTCGTGCTGGTGTGAAGAGTCTGATTGACTTTGCATACGGTGATGCAACACAACTGATTCGTCCTGAAGGTTTTGATACAGGTATCATTCTTTGTAACCCTCCTTACGGTGAGCGTTTAGGTACAACATCTGAACTTATCTCATTATACAAAGAGTTTGGTAACCGTTTAAAGCTGGCTTTTGAAGGTTCAGTTGCAGCTATCTACTCTGGTTCAAATGAATTGCTAAGTTGTATGCGTATGCGTGCAGATAAACAATTTAAATTAAGTAACGGTGCGCTTGATTGTGTACTTAAAACATACTTAATTACTGCTGGTAGTGTTAAGAAAGAAGACGGCGAAAAAGAAGGCGTTATTGTTCAAGAAGACGTAGCACCTGATTTTGCTAACCGTTTGAAGAAGAATATTGCTAAGTTAGGTAAGTGGGCTAAGCGTGAAGGCGTTGAGTGTTACCGTATTTATGATGCAGATCTTCCTAATTACAATGCCGCTATCGATAAATACAATGATTACCTTATCATTCAAGAATACGCAGCACCAAAGACGGTTTCCGAAGAAACAGCCCGTCGTCGTATTATGGATGTACTACGTGCCACGATTGAAGTAACAGGTGTTGAGCCAAATAAAGTTATTTTAAAAGTACGTGAGCGTCAAAAAGGTCGTAGCCAATACCAAAAACTGTCAAGTGCTGAACGCCACATGATCGTTGATGAATATGGGATTAAGTTTAAAGTGAATCTTTATGATTACCTTGATACTGGCCTATTCTTAGATCACCGTATTACTCGTCGTATGCTTGGTAAGATGGCAGCAGGGAAAGATTTCCTTAACTTATTTGCTTACACAGGTTCAGCAACTGTTCATGCTGCAGTCGGTGGTGCTAAATCAACAACAACGGTTGATATGTCAAATACGTACTTGCGTTGGGCTCAAGAGAACATGGAGCTTAATAATCAAGTAGGTAATCAGCATGAGTTTGTTCAAGCTGACTGTCTACAATGGTTACAAGAAGTTGACGATACGTTTGATCTGATTTTTATCGATCCACCAACGTTCTCAAACTCTAAGCGTATGAAGCAGACATTTGACATCGAACGTGACCACATTATGTTGATGGAAAATCTAAAGCGTATGCTGCGCCCAGATGGACAAATTGTGTTCTCTAACAATAAGCGTCATTTCAAGATGGATCTTGAGAAATTAACTGAACTTGGTCTACATGCTAAGAATATTTCAGATAAGACATTACCACTTGATTTCGCTAAGAATAAGCAAATCCATAACTGTTGGATTATTACCCACAAGGAAGACTAAGTGTTAATAACACTTTATAGCACACAAGGATGTCATCTCTGCGAGCAAGCTTATGGTTTGCTGGTGGAGATGGGTGTGCAGCATCAAGTAAGCATTGTTGATATTGCCTTTGACGATGCTTTATTCTCTCGTTACGGTGTAACAATACCCGTACTCTCAATTTCAAATCATGATGATCACACTATTTCAACGCCAGAACTTCATTGGCCGTTTGATCGAAATAGGATAGCAACATGGTTAATTACTAATGAGCTTGGTTAAAAAAGATGGCACTAATTAAAATCAGTAACGCCCAACTGGCCTATGGCGATCATGCTTTACTTGATAAAGCAGAATTCCTTCTTCATTCTCATGAACGTGTTTGTCTTGTTGGTCGTAATGGCGCAGGTAAATCGACATTAATGAAAGTGATTGCTGGTGAGGTATTACTTGATGACGGTAGTATTCAACGTCAAAACGAGCTAGTAGTTTCACGCTTAGAGCAAGATCCACCACGTAATGCTGAAGGTTCTGTATTTGATTATGTTGCAGAAGGCCTTGCTGATGCTGGTCGTGTATTGCGTGAATATCATCATCAGTTAGATTTGGTAACAGAAGATCCTAGTGAAGCAAACATTAATAAGCTAGCACGTATTCAAGAACAAGTTGATCATCATAATGGTTGGCAGCTTGATACACGTATTGCCGCAGTACTAGAAAGTTTAAAACTAGAACCACATACTTTATTAACTGATTTGTCGGGTGGTTGGCAACGTAAAGCAGCACTTGCGCGTGCGCTTGTATGTGATCCTGATATTCTATTATTGGATGAGCCAACGAACCACCTTGACGTGACTACCATTGAATGGCTAGAAGGTTTCCTTAAAGATTTCCGCGGGTCAATAATCTTTATTTCTCACGATCGTGCATTCATTCGTTCAATGGCGACACGCATTATTGATTTAGATCGTGGTCAATTAGTGTCATTCCCTGGTGACTATGAAGGTTACTTAGACGCAAAAGCTGAATTACTTCGCGTAGAAGAAGAACAAAACGCTTTATTTGATAAGAAACTTGCTCAAGAAGAAGTCTGGATCCGTCAAGGCATTAAAGCACGTCGTACTCGTAATGAAGGTCGTGTACGTGCGCTTAAAGCATTACGTAATGAACGTAGTGAGCGTCGTGACGTTGTTGGTAAGGCTGATATGCAGCTACAAGATGCTAACCGTTCAGGCAAGATTGTCTTTGAAGCTAAAAATATTGGTTATAGTTACGGTGATAAGCAAATCGTTAAAGACTTTAGCTTTAATGTCATGCGTGGCGATCGTATTGCATTAATTGGTCCTAACGGTTGTGGTAAGAGTACGCTGATTAAAGTGATGCTTGATAAATTACAAGCAACAGAAGGTGACTTCCACTGTGGTACTAAACTGGAAGTGGCTTACTTTGACCAATACCGTGAAATTCTAGATCCAGAGAAAACGGTCATGGATAACCTTGCTGATGGTAAGCAAGAAGTGACTATTAACGGCAAAACACGTCATGCGTTAGGTTACTTACAAGATTTCTTATTCCACCCACGTCGTGCTCGTACTCCGGTTAAAGCGTTATCGGGTGGTGAGAAAAACCGTTTATTATTGGCGAAATTGTTCCTTAAACCTAATAATTTATTGGTACTCGATGAACCAACAAACGATTTAGATATCGAAACATTGGAACTTTTAGAAGATATTCTTGCCAATTATCAAGGGACATTACTTTTAGTAAGTCACGATCGTCAATTTGTTGATAATACTGTGACTACAAGCTGGATTTTTGAAGGTGATGGCGTTGTTAACGAATACATTGGCGGTTACCATGATGCTCAATCTCAGCGCGCTAATTCTTATGCCAATCAAGCGAAAGAGCAGGCTGCTCAAATTGAATTAGCAAAAAAGAAAAAAGCTGATCAAGAACAGAAACAGCAACAAGCGACACCTAAACGTGCAGGTAAGAAGTTATCTTTTACACTTCAACATGAGCTAGCTGCTTTACCGCAAAAAATTGAAGACTTAGAAAATGAAATCGCAAAATTGCAGGAACAAGTTAATGATCCTGCGTTCTTCTCGGATCCGAAGAATGATACTCAAGCGACGCTAACAGCTTTAGCTAAGTTAGAACAAGAGTTTGAAGTAGCATTTGAACGATGGGAAGAACTGGACGCGATGTAAAGGAACCCTAATGCCAAATAAGATTTTAAAGCTTTCTACACTTGCTATTTTAATTGCTGGTGCCTCACAAGCCAATGCTGCTGTGTATACGATTGTACCTGTTGCAAATGATGATAGTGCAGGTGTTAAACAACTTGCGAATCAAGATTATTTTGCAGAAGCTCAAGCTAACGCAAATAGTACGCCGATCACTTTATCAAGTACGGGGATTAAACAATCTGCCGTTGATGCGAATTGTTTTACTGATACAAATTGTACAGTTGATGATTACACTGTAACAAGTGTTGCTAAACGTGGTTCTGAGGGAACACCGATTGCAGATACCACACCGTACAATCAAAACAGACAAGATATAACAACGCTATCTCAACTAGATAACTATTGTAGTAATAACCTTGGTTATGGCATTTGTGATATTTGGGCTAAAAATCAATATTTTGGTGATGAATATACAGATGGTAATGAGCAAGATGGTCAAGGCTTAGGTGGTTTACAGAAAAAGCAGGCTGCTTGGACAAAAGGCTATTACTCAAATATCGTTGCACTAGTTAATGATCAACGTATAGCAACAAAGGCTGATGAATTCAGTGGTTATACAGAGCAACAAAAAAAGGCAGGTCTTGTTAGTATAGACTCAACCGACGATCATTTTACAACTGACGCAATAGTTAATGGTGTTGTTGACAATTATAATTTTGGTACAACATCATCAGCACTTTTAACGAATAAAGCAAGTACTCATCCTCGAGCTTTTGAAAAGCGTGGCTTTGTTAATACCAATACAGAAGCGTTAACATTATTACCTCCTGTCTCTGGTGATGCTTTTGTAAAAACGATGGGGCAAACAACAGCTAATGATGCAATTAAAACAGCTGATGGATTATTAGTTGTTGGTTCTTCATCTTTTGCGGAGTCTTACACGCACGATATTGATCGTCATAAACCTAATAATGATGATGTAAATATTGGGATAAACTTTGATGATAATACATATCGTGCATGTGCAACTAATCCTACTGATGTTTATAATCATTGGGAATGTCAATTTAGCACCTTTGCTAACGAAGCAGCTTTCTGGTTAGTAGGTAATGGTGGTATTACGAAGTCTGGAGTAATTGGTTCTAATTTAGCCGCTGTTAATCCTGATGATGAACATTTATCATTCCAAGCATCGGCACAAGCTGTTGCACTAAAGTCTGATGGTACTCCTATTGCTGTAGGTTACTCTACTGCAGATGTTAGAGACGACTTCTATGCCATGCAGGCCGCATATTTTACAGCGTCTGCTGATTTAACGTCATGGAAACGTACTTTAATTCCTGGTTTGGATATTAAGCCAGGTGATGATCGTGATTTTACTTATACGATGGCAAATGGTGTTAATAGTGGTTCTGTGATTGTTGGTGATGCAAAAGGAAATGGTGAGAAACCACAACGTGCATTTATTTATCAAGTGGGTCAGGGAAATGCTAAGTTTTTTGATCAACTAGCACCTTCATTGTTCTTTAAAGATTCAAACAGTAACGCAGCTGCGATCAATAATAATGGTCAAGTTGTCGGTTGGGTTGATATAGAAGCAAGTAATGGTGCAGAAGCGCGTCATCGTGCCTTTACTTATATCAATGGAACAGCTCAAGGTCCGTTAACGACGGGTGGAGCTTGGATGCTTGATGATTTAACCAATGATGGCGGTGCTGCTAACTCTATTGCCAACTCATATCGTATTATGAATGCTACTGGTATTAATGATGCTGGCGTGATTTCAGCAACAGCATTCTATTGTGCTGGTGGTTATGAGAATTTAAGTAAACTTGCATCTTGTAATGGTAATGAGCAACAGGTTGTTGTTAAGTTAGTACCTAAAAATACTGATGCAGTTATTCAACCTCGCGCAAAAGATGAAGATGAGCCTTATAAGCGCTCTGGCGGTTCTTTAGGCATTTTAGCTTTGACAGCACTAGGCTTTATTGGTTTCAGAAGAAGAAAATAATTTATTAATTAAATTATTTAATTGCAACGGGCTCACAAATTGTGAGCCCGTTTTGTTTTTAGGCTTGATCAATCTCGAAATTTGACCCATTTTTAATAAAGGAGTTATTACACTCCTTCATTACTTTATTGTAATGAAAAGTACCAACAGATAAGGAATGAGGATCGAACTATGAAGAGACAAAAGCGGGATCGTTTAGAACGCGCACAAGCTCGAGGTTATCAAGCCGGTTTGAATGGCCGTTCTACAGATGATTGTCCGTACAACGGTACAGACGCCCGTACGAATTGGTTAGGCGGTTGGCGAGACGCAAGAGAGGACATGCAACAAGGTCTCTATAAATAAGATAACCTCCCTCATGGTTAACCTTTCTGATGCCCCTTAGGAGAAGGGGCTTTTTATTGTGGTAAAGTTATGATAATTGCTATCATATTTACTATTTGGGTTTTGTTCTGTCGCGATGAAATGCAATCTTTTTTGTTATTTGCTTGATTTTTTTACCAAGTAAGATGGTAATTATAGGAAAATAGCCAGTATTTATATTTTACGTTTTTTGCTGGTGGACAAATAAAGATGAGATAAAAAAAGCTCTGAAGCAGGCTTCAGAGCTTGAATGTTTTAAACTGGAAAAAACTTAAAAGTTATCGGTATCTTTAAACAGACCTACTTTAAGATCTTTAGCTACGTAGATTTCTTTACCGTCAACAAGTACGCGGCCATCAGCGACACCCATAATAAGCTTACGGTTGATAACACGTTTAAGTTGAATATCGTAAGTTACTTTTTTCGCTGTTGGTAATACTTGACCAGTGAATTTAACTTCACCTACACCGAGTGCGCGACCTTTACCTTCGCCGCCTGACCAGCCTAGGAAGAAACCAACAAGTTGCCACATAGCATCAAGGCCAAGACAACCAGGCATAACTGGATCGCCAATGAAATGGCAGTTGAAGAACCATAGATCAGGATTGATATCTAATTCCGCATGGATAAACCCTTTGCCATGGTCTCCACCTTCAGCAGAGATATTAACAACACGGTCAATCATCAGCATATTATCTACTGGTAGTGATGGAAATTCAGGACCGTATAGCTCGCTTTTACCACATGCAACTAGTTCTTCGTGTGTATAAGAATTCTGGCGTGTCATTAGAATCATTTACTCCTTCAAAAGTATGCTAGCAATTTAGCTTACACGTGTACGCTAAACAACTCGGATCAGTTCTGGCCCAACCAGTTAGAAATAGCAAATCTAATTCGATTCACAATACCAACTTCGTTAGAAAGATCACCATGATGGAAATAATCAATACGTTCCTCAATTAAAGAGAGGATAGTTTCATCATCTTCATTTTCGCTACGGAAAGGTTTGTTAGTGAGAAGAGGAATTGCTTCATCAACATTATTTACAGCCCATACGTGGAATTGTTTTGCTTTAATTGCTTCAATCACTTCATCAGTTAAACACAAGCTTGATAGATTTGTGTGCGGTAAAATAACGCCTTGATTGCCAGTGAGGCCTCGATGAACACAAACCTTGTAGAAGCCTTCAATCTTTTGATTGATGCCGCCAACTGCTTGTACACGACCGAATTGATCTACTGCACCTGTAACAGCAACCTCTTGATTGATAGGTTGTGATGATAATGCTGACATAAGTGCACAAAGTTCAGCAAGAGATGCACTGTCGCCATCGACTTCAGAATATGATTGCTCAAAAACAATAGATGCTGAATAGGGAAGAGCTTGGTCTAAATCCAGAGCTGTGGCAACAAAGGCTTGCATAATCATCATGCCTTTTGCGTGAATATTACCGCCTAGTTCAACTTTACGTTCAACATCGGCAATATCGCCATCACCAAAGTGAACCACACAAGAAATACGAGCCGGTTCGCCATAAGCACTCGGGTGGCCTGGCATTTCAACGACGGTTAAGCCATTTACTTGTCCTATTTCTTCACCTTCAGTTGCGATTAAAACTTGACCGTGATGGATATCGGCAATTGCACGCTCAGGTAAATATGACTCTCGATATTCTTTTGCTCTTAGTGAGGCTTTAATGTGTTGTGCAGTGATTGAATCGCCTTCAGACTCTACTGCTGCTTCTGACAACAAATTCAAATGCCATAATGGGCATAATGGTAATCGTGTCTGATCTTCAGCATGTCGAGCACCTGCCTGTAATACTGCGTGAATTGCATCAGAATCAGCAAGTGGTGGTAAACCATATTGATGGCCAATGCCTTTAATATAGCTCAAGTAATCTGTTAGTGTCGCTTCGTTCAACAATAAATCTTGCTCAAACTCACCATACATTGCCAGGCCGTCACTTAAATCAGGCTCAGCAGTATCAAGTTCAGCCATCAAATAACGCTCGCCAATGATCACAAGCTTCACATTAACGCTTTCTGGTGCAGGTAGGTTATAAAGGTGCTTATTTGATATTGGACACCATTCAAGCTGACCATTCGTTAGTACATTTTTTAATTGTGGCCATAAGCTAGGATCACTTAAAATAGCAGTAATCGATAAAACAAGATAACCGTTATGTGCTTGATGTAAGAGGCCATATTTTAATTGAGGTTGCGTTTCACCGCTTTTAGCTGGGTAGACTGCGCCAAAAAGCTTCTCATGAGTGACGTTGTCACCTGCAATGATGATCGGCTGTTCTACGGTATTTTCATTATTATTGCTTGATTTGTTAATGCTTTTTTTAAGCAATTCAATAATGTAATCACGATATAAGGTGTTATCGGAAGCCGTAATGCGTAGAATGCGTGGCTGTAAATTCATCGCGGTGAAGCGGCGTACTGCATCTGATAGGCGAGATTGGAGAATGCCAACCAGAGTAGGGTTTAAATCATCATATTGATCTAAAACGTGCTGATATGGGCTGTAATCAGGAAACATGTTACGCCAAGATTCTTCATGCATAAATTTATGATTTCTATTGTTACTGTGAAAAGATGTGCAGTATAAAGCAATCAAAGAGCTCATAATAGACACTTATCGTCTATATTTAAATTTCAATATTAAGGTTATTTAATATTGAGCTAAGAGATTGTTATTTTGCCCCTCTGGAGTTACACTGTAACATTAAGTGTAAATAGTTTGAGAATTATCAATCCTATGAAATATCAGCAGCTTGAGAACCTTGAAGCAGGTTGGAAATGGACTTATTTGGTTAAAAAATGGAAAGAAGGAGAGGCAATAACAAGCTTTGTTGATCAAAGTGAAGCTGATGGTGCAATAAAAATATTACTTGATCTTGAGCATGAGCCAACCAAAGTTATCGAGTGGATTGATAATAATATGGCCAGTGCTTTAGAGAATAAACTAAAACAAGCTATTCGTGCTAAACGAAAGCGGCATTTTAACTCAGAACAAAAACATACAAGAAAGAAATCTATTGATTTAGATTACCGAGTTTGGGAAAAGCTAGCAGAAAAATCACAAGAGTTAGGGTCAACATTATCGGATACTATTGAGTATTTGATCAGCGAAAGTTCTCGTATAGAGCAAGCTAGTCAAAATGTATCTGATTTAAAAAATGATCTAAACCAACTACTTAATTCAGATTCTTTTGAGTAAAATACTTTTTGATTTAGTCGTTGGTAGTTCTCTTTCAGCTCAATTTGATTATTAGGGAGTGTGTAATGGAATATGTTCTTTTATTAGCTATTGTGGTTGTTTTTCTTGTGTTCAAGGATCGCCCTATAATGGTACTAGAGTTTAAAGACGGTGAACTAATTAAGTCAAAAGGACAAGTACCAACGGGATTTCAAAAATCTTGTCAAGAAATCGCACATAAAGAGCCATTTTCTGGGCGAGTTAAAGTATATAAAACACGATTTGCGACTAAGTTTGATTTTTCAAAAACAATTCCAAATAAAGTAAAACAACGTATAAAAAATGTTTTTCCACACAATACACCAACGCCAAAACGTGGAAAAAGGGCATAACATAGATGTTTAACAATGAGACGTTACCTTTCTAGGTAACGTTTTTATTTATATAAAAGGTCATTCATGATAACGCCTTATGCAAAACGGTTGATCAGAGGGGATGATTTACGCAATTCGCTATTAGAATTTGTAAAAGTAAATGGAATTCAGGCTGGATCATTATTAACAGGTGTCGGATGTTTATCGCATGCTAATATTCGGTTAGCTAATGAGAATAACACGCTTAATATAACGGGTCCCTTAGAGATAATAACGTTATCGGGTACATTAACTCCTCAACATATTCATGTTCATATTTCAGTTGCTGATGGGAAAGGGAATATTTATGGCGGCCATCTAATGCCTGGCTGTATTATTTCATATACTGCTGAGTTATGTATGGTCGAATTTAATAATATGAATTTCTCCCGTGAGTATGATCCTCAGACTGGGTTTGATGAATTAGTTATAAGTGATAAAGAGAATTAGCCCAAGAATAATAATCTCGGGCTATATTATTATCGAATAGATTTTATTAATTCTTCTTTGCTATTAATGAATGACGAGATTTTTTCTTTTAATTCAATAAGTTCTTTTTCTGCTTGTTGGCGTCGAATCGTCTCTTGCTCTAATTTTTCACCTATTTCAACGGCTAAATAACCGCCTTTAATTAATGCTTTTGTTGTTACATTTGTTTCTGTCAGAGATTTTAATGCTTCAATCATATAGTAATGCTGATCGATATCTCTAATAGTAATTGCCATAAATACTCCTAATTGAATACTAATAATATCAATTAGATGATAATGAGTGAACCATTAATTCTAACGCACTATAACTTTATGTTTTAACTATAATAAAAGCCATTCACATGGCCTTTATTATTTAATTAACTATTCTTTTGCCTAATAAAACATTAGGCGCGTTATTATCATCGCAAAAAGAAGAGGAACCAGATATATAAATAGCATTACCTGTACGCAATGAATCAATAAAAAAACTATTAAACATTAGCTGAGAATTATTTCTACCTATATGCTCAATACCTAATAAAAAATAATGGTTTTGAAAACGTAAAAATAAGCCATCAAAGCGGCTAGGGTAAGCATCTTTTCTATTAGGCGAAAATGACATCGATGCATGTCCATCGTTCAATGTTATTTTCAATGTTTCTTTTAGTTCAATAGTATTCTTTACTGAAAATTCATATGAAGCTTTGGTATTAACAGAACCTATTATCGCTTGTATCATTAAAAATACCAGAGCACTAACAATACCAATAAGCGCTTTATTTAACACTGCAAATTTCCTGCTTAATAGTAGGTGAGTAATTAATAAATTGACCATTACTCACACTAAATAATTGGTAGTAATTACATGATTTACTAATAGGGAACGCATACCATCTACTTATGCTGCTATTGTCATTCTGTAAAATAGCATTTTGTACTGGTTTTGGTAAATCAACACCGTTATAGATAACCGGTAGCCCTTCAACAGAAGTCGTATCCATAAAAAACAAGAAACGATAACAAATTGTTAATGTTGCAAAGAAAAATATAATTCCAACAACAATTTCAAATAAGTTAATATTACATGTTCGTGACACCACGTCTGTTTTTACTTTATTTGATAAGCCTAACGGCTCTTTATTTTCTATTTCTTCTTTAAAGACAATTGGTTGGACAGTACTCTCATCACAAATAGCGTCATTCTTTTTAGGTGGGTGAGAACCATCATCAATAAGTGCGGATTGTCTAATACAATAACCCAGCTTTGGTTCTGTAGTTATTATTTTATGCTCACCGATTTTTGCAAAAGCAGTTCGTAAGTTTTTGATTGCAACAGTTAAAGAGTTGTTGGTCACAACTTTTCCTTGCCAACAGTCAGCTAATAATACTTCTCTATATATTGTATTATTAGCTTTTTCAGCAAGAAGAGTAAAAATTAAGGTTTCTGATCGCGAGGCTTTAATAAAAGCACCATCACTAATTCGCGTTATAGTTCTACGTGCAAAATCAACATCGAAACGCCCAATACGTTTACAATCGTCGTTTACTTCATCGTTCATTATTATTCTTATCTATCAGTTTTAGCTATAAATCGATAGCCAAATTGTCATCAAATACACCATACCGAAAATGGATAAAGCGTCTTAGTATTTTATACAAAACCGCTAAATATGCAATTGTGAAACAAGCATAACTACCATAAAATCGATATTAACACGATAGTTTGAATGATTTTTAGGAACAATATTTAAGTTACCTATACCTTATTGTCTTGGTTCTAAGTATTTATGTGTTATTTATTGATCGTAGGAATACGATATACTCGAAGGATAAACCGACGATAATAGAGCTAGAAATAGAGAATAAAGTAGGGAAGTCACGGATTTTTTGTTGGTTAAAATCAGTGATAAAGTCGGGGAACCACACATTAGCTTGTTCAATATTATCAATGTGTTGTAAACGCATTTCTTTGACTAAGCGATCTTGCAAGGTTTTGTTGGCACGCTCAACACGGCCTTTGGCTTGAGAGCTGTTTGCGCAAATCAATTCAATATTTAAGTCATGCAATACACGACCAAACTGAGTCACGCGGTTGGTTTCTGCATCCCGTTTACTGACATGAAATACCGCATGCCGATCACTGTAAAAAGCAGTGGGTTTGCCATGATGTTCAACATATTCACGCGTGGCAACCATGTAATCAAACGCAGATTCTGTTTCGCTAAAACGTAAGTTCATCAGTTTGCCGGTGGCATCATCAATGAAAACCAACAAACAACATTTGTTACTGCGGCCTTCAAACCAATCATGATGTGAGCCATCTATCTGAATTAACTCACCATAACAATCACGTCGATGACGTGGTTGATAAACACGAGGCTTACGTTTGAAATGTGGCACCCAAAGGCCATCAGCGATCATCCATTGGCGTAAGGTTTCTAATCCAATTTTAATGCCGTGGCGTTCAATCAATTTTTCACGTGCCAATGTGGGTCCAAAGTCTACGTAATATTCGTGGATCAGGTTTAAACATTGATGGCGTATATCAGCATTAATTTTGTTGCCTGGCGATTGTCCACGACGTTGATGCACTAAACCAACAGCACCAAGATCTCGATAGCGTGTTATTAATCGTTGAACCTGACGAACACTGACATTAAGAAGCTGAGCAGCATCTTTGCGTCTGATCCTTTTTTCGCAAACATCACGAATTGTACCTAAGCGAAATATCTCTTTGTCATTCATGGTCACCAACATATTTTGTTTAACTCACATTGATCAGCAGATACTGATCACTATAGAAAAACAGGACATTTTAGCTTTGCAGAAAAGAGACACTTTACCTTGGGAGCTACACACTCAGTGCGCATTATGTATATTATGTTAAATAATGTGTTGAGTTACGAGATAGTTGACCTATATTATCTAAACGGATGCCTTTGTTACCTCCCCTTTAACTACATACCTATTAGTAACTATGGCTATTTAACAGTATTAGCTATTTACCATAAAATAGGTAATTAACATCTAATTTAAATACTGCCGCACATTTCATTTTGCTTGGTACTTAAATTAGATGTTAATTACTAATAGATCAAAACTGCCTTTACGGCAGTTTTGATTATCTTTCTACTTTGAATTCCTGATTCTATACATGAAACATTTACTGAGTCATTGATTGGTTCTGGTATTTAATTAGCATTTGATCTAATTCTTCAGGTCGAATTGGCTTGGCCAAAAAACCATTCATTCCGGCTTGATGATATAAAAATTGATCACTTTGCATAGCATTTGCGGTTAATGCGACTATTGGTGTATCAATATTAAGCTTTCTGATGTATTTAGTTGCTTCTAAACCATCCAAAACTGGCATTGATATGTCCATTAGTACCAAATCAAACAGCCTGTGACACTG
This sequence comes from Photobacterium andalusiense, assembly GCF_900185625.1. Lineage (GTDB taxonomy): Bacteria > Pseudomonadota > Gammaproteobacteria > Enterobacterales > Vibrionaceae > Photobacterium > Photobacterium aquimaris. The sequence continues at coordinate 829,004 of NZ_FYAJ01000001.1, read as the reverse complement.
TAACAGTTTAGATATCGCTTCTTCACCGTGATTAGTTATAGTAACTTTGTGTCCTCGACGCTCTAACATTAATTTAGCGACAAGTTGATTTGTTAAACTATCTTCTGCAAGTAATATATTTAACGACTGAGTTGATTGAGTTGGTTTTTTTTCTATTAACTGTTCTTTTTTGATCATTGCAGGCTGAATTGGGATTTTTATGGTAAAGCAACTACCAACACCAAGTTCGCTTTTAATTGAAATTTTGCCTTTCATTTTTTTTATCAGTAATTGACTGATTGTTAAACCTAAACCGGTACCGCCATATTTGCGAGTAATACTACCATCAGCTTGGTGAAATGGATTAAATAGACTATTTAGTGCATCTTCAGCAATACCAATTCCAGTGTCTAATACTGATACCTCAATATTATTATCAACTTTAGTTGCTACAATTTTAACTGAACCGATATTCGTAAACTTAATCGCATTACCAATAAGGTTAAACATGATTTGAATGATGCGATTTTTATCAGCATAAATATATTCAGGAATTGATTTATCAATATCACATTCTAAAAGTATATCTTTCTTATTTGCTTCTGGTTGAAGCTGATTTTTAACTAAAGTGATACTATCTGAGAAATTAATATTACTATTAAATAATTCGAAACTACCAGACTCAATACGAGACAGGTCAAGAATATCATTGATAATGGTTAGCAATAAATGAGCAGATTGCTCCATTTGCCCTAGCCATTGCTGCTGTTCATCTTCTAAACCTGACGATGATAATAGATCCATTAAACCTAGTACGGCATTTAATGGTGTCCGTATCTCATGGCTCATCATTGCGATAAATTGTGATTTGGCTTTATTTGCTGATTCAGCTTGTTGGCGGGCTTGTTGTAAATCAAATAACCTTTTTTTTCGAATACTGATATTTTTTGCAGTACCACGATAACCAAGTAGTAATCCCCGCTTATTGTAATAAGGCGTACCACTAAAGCTTAACCATTGTTCTTTACCATCAATAGCTAATTGCCATTCAAGATCTTCAAAAGATTGATCTTTTTGTAACTGTTCACGAAATTGTTGTTTAAAATCGTCATGGCCATCAAAAATATCCATGATATTGTCTTTATCTATTAAGTGGTTAGCTATATGTGATGCGGAGATATAGCTAAAATTATATTCAGTATCTATTTCCCAGAACCAATCACCAACAGTACGTGCAAAATCTTTAAAGCGCTGTTGGCTATATGTAAGTTCTTGTGTGCGTGCTGTAACTAATGATTGTAGTCGCTCGCGATAATCAATATCTATGATCGCTCGTTCAAGCAATGGTCTGAATCGATTTAAAACTCGTCGACAACTAGAAGTAAAATGGCCTTTTTCTGTGCTCATCAGAATGATCATGGCATCCCCAGAGCTTATTTTTACACCTGTAATCAAACTTGAATTACAAATGGTTAACAATTCTGGGCTTTTATTTTTAAATTCATCCACATCTTTAGGTGAATATAAAGCGATACATTCACCATTAATACAGCGATTAAAAGTACTACCTACTTGCCAATGATTGAAATCTAGATTGGTAACAGTACTCATTAATATATGTAAATCTGATGCTTCGTCATCACGGGTTAAAACAATCGCATTATCAAACGCAATAAACTTTCTAAGTACAGCCAATAAACTATTAAATACTTGTCGTTTATTGTTTGCCCCCGCCATTGCTGAAACGCCTTCAAGAATAGCGGCATTTTCTATCCGTAATTGATTCTCTCGTTCTTGACTACGCTGAAGATCTAATAACGTTTCCTGCAGTTTTTCTGAATCAAAACCAATCATAATTATTAGTCCCTATGAAAAACAACAGCTGAAATCATTAAATTACCATGTGCATTTTCACCGGTGACAAACTGCCCTTGTTCACCAAATGTGAATGGACAAACAAAAGATTTATCATGCATTGCTATTTTCATAAATAATGCGACTTCTTCCATTCGTTGTTGAACTTTAAGCATACAACCAGCGCAATAAATAGCGAGTCCACCGATTGGATTTAATTTGATTCCGTTTGTTGCAGTAACAACGCGTCCTGCTCGAGTGATCAAGCGTTCATCTGTACCTGTCATAAAATATAACCGTTCACCTTCAATAATAGAGGCAAACATTTTTAGGCCATTTGTTTTTGTCACCATTAACGGATGAGCTAATTTAAAATAAGGTAAATCATGTATCTCACCGACTAAACGGCCAAGAGGATTTAAACTACTTTCATTAATAATGCTGCTGTTTGCTTCGAAATTTTGTTGAATCCATTGTTGATAAATATCAGCGGCAGGTTGATGATCTAATTCAATTAACTCACGCCCTTGTACTTTTGTTGCTATTGCTGAGTATGAAGTGGCAGCATAACCTGAGTGAAAAGAAAAACTTACTTCACAATTAGGATAGAAAACAGCTATACCTATACCCTGTTGTGTTTGTTGCTCATGGTTAAAAATACGCCAATTACCCTGAACATGATCATCGGCAGCACTACCGCCGATGATAGCAATGTTTTTTCCAACGACGTCTTCAATTCCTCTAATGACTTCTTCTTCACAACCAGGTGTTGCATGTAGCAATATTAATGTTGGTGATTCACCAAGGCGGCCACTGTTATTAATTGCTTTAAGTATTGCTTGGCGAGCAATGTCAAAAATAGCCCCATTAGAAGAAACTATGGAGGTACCATAAGCGCCAACAATATCATTTATCGCCCAAAGAGCGACACCTCGCCCATTAATATAACCGTCTTCTGTCATAAATCCCTGACAAGATGAACATGCAAGAAAAGGAGTATTTGGGTAATATTTTGTTAATGTTAATTGCAATACGTCGTAATCGTAATCTTCTGAAAAATACAACAAAAGTAATGATGGTGGTGCTATCTTCTCGTCCAATTTGTTAATTGCATCAACAATTGCATCATGAGAATGATTTAACACTGAAAAGCTTGTTGCAATATCCATAGCCATATCTTTTTAATTTTTCCTTATAATAATCATTTTTCTTAATATGATCAGTAAGCAAATCATTTTTAATTATTGTTTTTTATCTTATTATTAGGAATTAACCTATTATCTCCTATCATAGTACACATAATAGACTCAAGGAGTGTTATGTCACATTCAATTGTTCAAAATGTTATATTAGTTACGGGCGGTGCGAAAGGTATAGGCAAAGGTATTTGTCAGTATTTATCAAAAAATAATAATATTGTTATTGCCATAGATATTGATATTGATTCTGGATATCAACTGGTTGCAGATAATCCAAAAATACGCTTTTGGCCAGCAGATGTCACTAATAGAAAAGATATAGCAGCAATTGTTAATGAGATAACGTTACAATTTGGTCGACTCGATGGGCTTATCAATAATGCCGCGATAGCCAATCCTTATAATACACCATTAGATTCTTTATCATTAGATGAGTGGCAACGAATTATAGATATTAACTTAACGGCTCCTTTAATGATCACCCAGCAATGTTTACCATTGCTAAAAATATCAAAAGGTAATGTTGTTAATATATCTTCAACGCGTGCACTACAATCTGAAGCAAATACAGAAGCTTACAGTGCTACAAAAGGTGGGATTGTCTCTTTAACTCATGCTTTAGCTGTCAGCTTAGGACCTGAAATTAAAGTTAATTGTATTTCACCTGGATGGATAAACTCATCAAATGAGATGCTGAATAACGCAGATCATCAGCAACATCTTGTTGGTCGTGTCGGTCATACTGATGATATTGCAGAAATGGTCGAATTTTTAATTTGTCATCAATCTGGATTTATTACGGGACAAAATTTTGTTATTGATGGCGGGATGACAAAAAAAATGATTTATACAGAGTAAATATTCACTTAGGAAATTTACTCTGTATTTAATATTCGGCGCAGGTAATTGCGCCATTTATTTTATTTAGTTACCGTAAATTCTGAAGTATAAATATTATTATTGATCTTAATATCAATCGCCCAAGTCATTTTATCAGCAGTACATTGAGGTACTATAAATTCACCTAGCCACCCTTCTTTTTGTTGTTTAAATATAACCGGTAATATTCCCATATTCATACTAATGCCATTAACCGTCGCACTTGGGTTTACGGCAATATTACTTATATGCAATTTGAGTGGTATATTTGCTTTAGGATCAAGTGGTAATAACGAAACAGTTACTGGCTTAGCATCAATTGTAAACGTACAGTTTCCAGTATTTAAACTACATACCTTAGCTTGATTTGTTGTTACAGGTGGCTTTTGATAAGTTACCGTTCTCCAGATAAATGCAGTAATTAAAACGATCATCAAAACAATAATTTGAATTAATCGTCCTCGCGTTAATTTTTGTGCTGCCATTTTGTCTTTATTCCTTTATTACTGTAATTTGTCAATTCGATAACTAAAAGCGTCATGGTTGATATTAAGTGCTAACCTTATAAGGAGCTAATACTTTTACTATATTAATACATCGGTATATAGCAAGGAATGACTTTAAATAGTATAACATCGCCAGTGCTTCAACGTTGTTATCATTGCGATGAACTAATCACTTCAGGATCTCAGTTTCAGCTTGAAATCTTAGGCGAACCGAGAAACCTTTGTTGTGCTGGTTGTGAAGCTGTGGCAAAGATAATTGTTGAGAATGATTTAACTGATTATTATCAACATCGAACTCAAACAGCTAAAAAATCTGATATTGTCCCTTTAAGCTTACAAGCATTAGAACTGTATGATAATCAAGATATTCAAGATGATTTTGTAAATGAAAATGAACAGCACTATAAAGAAATATCACTTTCTGTTGATGGTGTTTCTTGCGCTGCATGCGCGTGGTTAATAGAAAAACAGTTAAAAAAACACATTGGCGTTATCACTATTGAAGTTAATATTACTACTCAACGGGCGTTATTAGTGTGGGATGACTCATGTATAAAATTAAGTCACTTATTGATAGCTATTCATCAATTAGGTTATAAAGCAGCGCCCTTTGAGCTGGATAAGCAAGAGCAACATTATCAGCATACCTTGCGCCATTATCTTTATAAGTTAGGTGTTGCCGGTATTGCGACAATGCAAGTTATGATGTTTGCTGTTGCACTTTATTTTGATGTGTTTGATGAATCTGATAATAGCTTTGGTCATTATTTACGTTGGGCCAGTCTCTTAGTAGCAACTCCAGTTTTATTGTATTCAGCACTGCCTTTCTATCGTAATGCTTGGCGAAATATTAAAACCCTAACATTAGGCATGGATGTTCCGGTATCTATTGCTTTACTGTTTGCTTATGGTGCGAGTTTATACGCAACAATAACAAAACAAGGTGAAGTGTATTTTGAATCAATTTCAATGTTTACATTTTTCCTTTTACTTGGTCGATTTTTAGAAATTCGAGCAAGACGCCATGCTGCTACCATGAGTGCAAATTTACTTAAATTGATTCCAGCAATGGCTACTTTAGTTTCAGGCAAACGAGTGGCAGCTAAAACACTAAAGATAAGTGACGTTGTCACTGTTTTTCCTGGTGAATATTTACCAGCAGATGGCATCATTGTTCAAGGCTCAACAACTATTGACGAGTCAATGCTAACCGGTGAATCTGTCGCAGTGAAACGTACTATAAATGATACTGTCTTTGCTGGCACAATTAACGGTGACAGCAATATTAACCTAAAGGTCATCCATAACCGTAAAGACGCTTTAATTTCCAAAATTGTTCGTCTTCAAGATCATGCCTTATATTCAAAACCACAAATAGCGTTAGTTGCTGATAATGTAGCGCGTTATTTTGTTGGTGCTATTTTAGTGATTGCTATATCGACATGGTTTTATTGGAATACCAATCAACCTCAAGATGCATTATGGATAACGCTGGCGGTGTTAGTTTCCACTTGCCCTTGTGCATTATCATTAGCAACACCCACTGCGATTACCTGTTCAACATCAATGTTAGGAAAGCTCGGATTATTAGTTCGTCGTGGTCATGTGTTAGAAACATTATGTAAAGTAAATCATGTTATTTTAGATAAAACAGGCACGCTTACCAAAGGTAACATTGAGCTTGTCGCTACTCAAAATTTCAGCAAATATTCAACAGCGGACATTTTATTATATGCTGCTGAACTAGAGCGCTATTCTAATCATCCAATTGCAACGATGTTTCGGCCTTATCAATCTAAAAAGGTATTGTTTGATAAAGTGGAAAATATTATTGGTCAGGGTTTAATTGGCACGATAGATCAACAACATTGGCGAATTGGTAAGTATGAATTTGTTACTCATGGTCAATCACCTCTTTCTCATTCGCAGCTCTCTACAGATATTGAACATTATTCAATCTGGCTCTCTTGTAATAAGAATATTATTGCCGCTTTTAAAATTGAAGATCCATTGCGAGATGACAGCCAACAGTTAGTGAATGTACTTAAGCAACAAGGAATGAAAGTTACAATGTTAACAGGTGACTGTTCTGTTAATGCTCAACGTGTAGCACAACAATTAAATATAGATCATTTTTTAGTAAATATGACACCGGCAGATAAGTTAGATTACTTACAAAAAATACCATCAAATGATGTATCACTAATGATTGGTGACGGTGTAAACGATGCTCCAATTCTAGCCGGTGCTCACCTTTCTATTGCGTTGAGTAGTGGAACCGACGTTGCTAAGTCATCCGCTGATATAGTGTTATTAGGTGAAAAACTATTGCCCATTATTACCGCTCGACAATTAGCATTACGCACTCGAAAAATTATTCAGCAAAATTTAATATGGGCATTAAGCTATAATTTAATCATTCTACCATTAGCTATAGCAGGTCTTGTTGCTCCCTATATAGCAGTCATAGGCATGTCAACAAGCTCAATTATTGTTGTATCAAATTCTTTAAGGTTATTAAGATAAATGGCAATTCTTTACATATTAATACCTATTGCATTGTTTTTTATTGGTCTCGCAATCGCTGTATTTTTATGGGCAGTAAAAACTAATCAATTTGATGATTTAGAACGGCGAGGCCATGATATTTTGTTTGATGACGATTTAGACGTCCCTAAAAAAGTATCTCAACGGCCACATACAAACCCACTCAAATCAGCAAACGTTGATCATGATAGAACTTAACTTTATAACTGCATTAGTCATTGGTTTAACTGGTGCTGGGCATTGCATTGGTATGTGCGGTGGAATAGCTGCGGCTGTGACAATGGGCATGCCAAATAAACCACACCAACAATGGGTATATTTATTATGCTATAACTTAGGCCGTATAAGTGCCTATATGGTAGCAGGATTGATTGTTAGCCAAGCTGTAGCTGAAGTTGTTGAATTTTCTGAAACGTCCATCGCATTGATTTTGTTGCGAATTATAGCTTCTATCATGATGGTAATATTAGGTTTATATATTGGTAATTGGTGGTCAGGTTTAATCTATATTGAACGTGTTGGTCATTATTTGTGGCGTTATATAGCTCCCATCACGCAGATTTTTTTACCATTAACATCACCTTTTAAAGCGATACCATTTGGCTTTTTATGGGGATGGTTACCCTGTGGCTTAGTTTATTCTACATTAACATGGGCAGCAGTTTCCGGCAGTGCAATAGATGGTATGACAATTATGTTCGCTTTCGGGTTAGGCACATTACCCGCAATGTTAGCTGTAGGTGCTATAGCAGATAAACTAAAGTTGCTACTAAAAAACCACTATTTTAAACGGACAAATGCTTTATTCATCATCATTTATGGTGTGCATACTGGTTACATTGCAATCAATCAAATATAGTAAGGTTTTTAATACTCGTAATATTGCTTCATAATATGTTAAAATATTGACCTACATCAAATTGGTTAGATAGGCATATGATTTCTGAAAAATTTACCACAAAACGCATTCAATCTGGTGGGTGTGCTATTCACTGTCAAGACTGTAGTATTAGCCAACTGTGTATTCCATTCACCCTTAATGAATCAGAGTTAGATCAACTGGATCAAATCATCGAGCGTAAAAAGCCGATCCAGAAAGGTCAAGAGTTGTTTAAAGCTGGTGATGAACTAAAGTCACTGTATGCGATTCGTTCTGGTACGATCAAAAGCTACACCATCACTGAACAAGGTGATGAGCAAATCACGGCATTCCATTTGGCTGGTGATTTGGTTGGTTTTGATGCAATCAATGAAATGCAACATCCAAGTTTTGCGCAATCGTTAGAAACATCAATGGTATGTGAAATACCATTTGAAATTCTTGATGATTTAGCCGGTAAGATGCCTAAACTTCGCCAACAAATCATGCGTTTGATGAGTAGTGAAATTAAAGGCGATCAAGAAATGATTTTATTATTGTCAAAGAAAAATGCTGAAGAGCGTTTAGCTGCATTCCTTTACAATTTATCGTTACGTTTTTCTCAACGCGGTTTTTCTCCTCGTGAGTTTCGCTTAACAATGACACGTGGTGATATTGGTAACTATTTAGGCCTGACGGTTGAAACCATAAGTCGCCTACTAGGTCGCTTCCAAAAGTCTGAAATGTTAAGTGTTAAAGGTAAATACATTACTATTTTAGATCATGATGAGTTAGCAAAACTTGCTGGTGTCAGTAAGAGTAATAATTTGTAGTAGTTGAGTACCCTATCTAATCAATTTATAAACAGGCACTATTTAGTGTCTGTTTTTGTATCTGCCTTCCTTCGTTTTATTTTAACGCTATGTATATTATTAACCTATATGGTGTTAATTTATCTCATTTTTACATTTTCTTGCTCAAACTACTCCCCATCTTGGTTAGTTTAGAGTACAGTAAATATTATGTTAATTTTTTAATTATTTGATTTAAATGTACATCAAATAAATGCAGCGGTAAATGTGTCCTCTTTGTTGTTGCTTATTCACCAAAGAGATCCTGCCGTAGGGAGACATTATTATGCAAAAATATAAAAACATACTTGTTGTCGCTGATCCTGAACGAGAACAACAGCCAGCAATATCTCGTGCGATTCATTTAGCTAAGACTTGTGATGATGTGAAGATTATTGTTTTCCTCGCTATTTATGATTTTTCGTATGAAATGACTTCAATGCTATCTTCAGACGAACGTGATGCTATGCGTCGTGGTGTCGTTATGCAGCGTGAAGAATGGCTTAAGGAAATCATACAACCACATACAGAAAAAGGCATCAATATCGAGATAAAAGTCGTATGGCACAACCGCCCTTACGAGTCTATTATCGCTGATGTATTTAGCCAAGATATTGACCTATTAATCAAAGCAACACACGAACATGCTAAATTAGGCTCAGTGATCTTTACTCCAACAGATTGGCATTTATTACGTAAATGCCCTGTTCCGGTGTTACTTGTTAAAGGGGAAAACTGGCCGACTAATGGTAATGTACTCGCTTGTGTGAACTTATCTGCTGAAGATGAAACTCATGAAGATCTTAACGATAAAATCATCAAAGAAGCGATTGCCTTTTCATCAATCACGCAAGCCAACGTTAATTTAGTAAATGCCTACCCAGCCACACCTGTCAATATCACAATAGAACTGCCTGAATTTGATCCTGCGTCATATACTGATGCTGTTCGTGGTCATCACTTAATGACAATGAAAGCTTTACGTCAAAAGTATTGTATTGATGAAGAGCAAACCTATGTTGTCGAAGGTTTAGCTGAAGATATTATTCCACAAGTCGCTGATGAAATTAATGCAGAGCTTGTCATTCTTGGTACAACAGGACGTACCGGATTATCCGCAGTCTTTATTGGTAATACTGCCGAGAATACTATTGATAGTTTAAATTGTGATTTGTTGGCGTTAAAACCAGATGGTTACATTAGCCCTTTATCACCTAACTCAATTGATTAATAAATTGTGTTACTTTCTTTATAAACGCCTCTGATGAGGCGTTTATTTTGGCTCTACTGATTTTTCATTTACAAGCCATTTAGCAAATTTAGTTAAATACCATTCCTTTTCTTGTTCTGAACAATAAGCTCGACTTAATTTTCTATGTCGCCATTCTGCAACTAATGATACGCGAGTTTGGTTTGTTGGCTGTTGTTTTAGGTAAGTCGCACAAAGTTGACTATTAGACATCTGCCGAGCATAGGCATTAACACTACCACCTTGAATCCCCATCTGTTGTGCTTGATGCGAACTGCAACCGAGCATAATGAAGCAAAGACTCGTTATTATCATTAACTGTGGTTTCATCTTTATTAATCCTAAGACATCTATTTTTTATAATAATATCAATAATTAAAAATGAGTGATATTACTACTTTAACATTATTAAAAGCTTATAAAAAATAATATTAAGTATATTGCACTACACTATAGCTATTAGTTAGTAATTAAGCAGTTTATTATGTGCCGTATCCATAAAACAGTTGCGTTATTTATATGTTTACTTTCTTTTAATAGCTATTCGATTGGTATAAACGATAGCAAATATATTGAATTAGGCAGTAGTTTAGATCCAACATTAGTAAATAATGTCAGTGCTAAGCTACATTTAGAAGCAAATACAGCAAAATATAATGCTGTTGGGTTAGTAATTGGTCGCGGGTATTGTTCCGGAACTTGGCTTGGTAGTGATCAGCAATATAGTTATATATTAACCGCTGCACATTGTTTATATGGCCATGAGAAAAATCAACATCAAGGTCAATATGTTAGCTTTAAGCGCCATGATGGTACAGTGATCAGTGCAGGTCAATCAATTAACTATTTTAATCAATATACAGGATGTAGTTCCGATATCGCTGTTGCCAAAATACCTAAAGTTAGCGATCCGTTAGATAACAACGGTAATGTTATTAAGCAGCCCTACGTAGATAATCATTTTAATCCTAACCTTTTGCTAAATAAGATTAGTTTAACTGGCTTCGGTATTTTTGGTTCGCGCTCATTAGGTCAATTAGATGGTATTAGTAAACGAAATGGTATTGGTTTATTACGTTTTTTATATCAAAACTGCTTAATCAATCAAGCGATTGAAAATACACCATCGTGGGCATTTGCTTCACCTGGCGATAGTGGCTCTGCCATTTGGCAACAACGTAATGGGGCTAATGTTGCTGTCGGTATTTCATCATGGTGGTTTGGGTGGCAATATGGTTACTCAGGTCATGCATCGATTGCTTTAAATAGTGATTGGTTGCAACGCATTGTTCCGATGCTAAAAACAATTGATGATATTCCTACCGATATCGAAGAACCCGCTTTTGTATTAACTGAGAAAAACATAGTCGAAACTAAACCGCTAGAAACAAATGTTAGAGGTTCAATTTACTATGTAAGAAGCAATAATGTGATTGATGGTCCTAACCGTTATATTTGGCGCTATCCTCGTGAAACGACCCTATTTTCAACTCTGCTTATTCATCAACAAACCAATGCAGCCTATTCGGTTTGGTTACGTGGTCAGCGTAAAACACATTGTGGCTGGGGTAGAATAAATAATAGTGCTTGGTGTTATCCTGCCCCCAACCTCGGTCAACTAAAATTACATTTTAATCAAAAAGATAATTCTGATTTACCTATTGGCGATTATAAAGGTGAGTTTAGTTTTACAGCCAAAAGCCTCTATGATCGAAATTATAATGATACAGTGACTATCAATGCCAATATTGCAATTACTGAGCAACTCGCCCCTGACGGTACAATTACTGCTGATTCGCCGTTTGTGAGTCAACGATTTGAAAAAAATATCCGCGGTACAGTGTATTATCAATCGCCTAATAAGATGGGAACTAATCGACCACGATGGAGCCGACACACGGGGACTTTCAGTAAGCTAACCGTCAATGTAAAAAACACTCAAACGGATATATCACAAACTGTCATTTTACGTGGCGAGCGATATCTTGGTTGTGGTTGGGCTGTGATGAATAACAGTGCTTATTGTCGTAAAACCGGCCCTGTTTATGGTGAACTTAGAATTAGCTTTGTTGCTGAAGATAATCCTGATTTAGATATCGGTGAATATAAAGGCAGTTTTCCTGTGATTGTTAGAGGTTTACATTACCGCCGCTTTAAACAAGATCTGCGCCTTAACGTACATTTAAATATTACTGAGTAATAATATGAATAAGCGTTATATTTTTCTTATATCTACAATCGTTGTAAGTATCTATATTTATTATATTTACGACGGTTCTGTTTCATCTTCAACTATTATGACCAAGCATCAGCCTGCAGCTACTGTGTCTGATAGCTACAACAATGAGGTGCTACCTATACCCGATGACTTTGATGAACTGATTGTAATAAAAGAGCAAAAACCACAAATTATGCCTGCGCCTAATAATAATCTATTAGCGGTCAATCCATTTGTTGATGACGTTGAATTCATCACAGAAGCTCACCAAGAGCAACCATTAGCAATAGACAGTAATATTAATTTATTAACAGGTAGTGATTTGTGGAAGTATCGCCCCACTTTAAAACTACACATTGAACGAGAACAACAGATACTGTTAACCAATGACTACTCAGCGATGCAAGTCGATGATGATTTGCTTAAACAGTTAGTTGTTGGTGATAGCTTAATAGTTTCGTTACCTAATAAAGGTACACAGCAAATTATAATTTCCGCCATACAAAAGAATAAAAACAATGTTGTTGTATGGGAACTACAAAATACTCAGCGCCAGAATATAGGCAAAATAACCCAAATTAAGGCGATTACGGAAGGCAGTTTTATTACTGATAGTAAACAAGAATATCATCTAAGAACAGTAAACAATAAAGGTTGGATAGCGAGCAAAGAACAATTAGTTAACAATAATAATCAAGCAATTAAGAAAAACAAGCAGCCTTTTTCTAAACGCTTTTTAAATGAAAATGAAGAACAGTAATAATCACTACAACACCTACCATTCATTAGTCGGTGCTGTAGTGCAAATAGAACTAAACGCTAATGATTAAACGTTAGTAACATCGATGAACATGCTTTCATCAATATTCGTTGATGAAACTGTTGCTTCAGTGAAAGCGTATTCTGCTCTTTCACCTTCACGATCTAGCGGCAGATTCACAAAATCAAATAGGTTCTTATCGGCTAATTGGCTTGGGCTAATATTCTGAATTGATTTAAAAATAGCATCAACACGGCCCGGTGTCTTTTTGTCCCAGTCAATCAACATAGCTTTAATGCTTTGACGTTGCAGATTCTCTTGAGAACCACAAAGGTTACAAGGAATAATTGGGAATTGCTTATATTCAGCATATTTAATCAGGTCTTTTTCTCGGCAGTATGCCAATGGACGAATAACCACGTTACGTCCATCATCAGAACGTAATTTAGGTGGCATCGCTTTTAGACGAGAACCATGGAACATATTTAAGAATAATGTTTCAACGATATCATCTAAATGGTGGCCTAATGCAATTTTAGTCGCACCAATTGTTTCTGCGAAAGAATACAAGGTGCCGCGGCGTAAACGAGAGCATAAACCACATGTAGTCTTGCCTTCTTCTACTTTTTCCTTAACCACCGAGTAAGTATCTTTATCGACAATGTAGTAAGGAATATTTAGGCTTTGAAAATACTCTGGCAAAATATGCTCTGGGAAGCCCGGTTGCTTTTGATCAAGGTTAACCGCAACAACGTCAAATTTAATTGGCGCAGCTTTCTGTAAATTAAGCAGAATATCCAGCATTGCAAATGAATCTTTGCCACCACTAATACATGCCATAACAACATCACCTTCTTCGATCATGTTGTAATCAATAATGGCATTACCCATATTGCGGCGAAGACGTTTTTGCAGTTTGTTATATTCAAGTGTTTCTTTACGGTTATCTGTCTGATTCATTACTACTTCTCGAACTACCGACAACATCGATAGTAGAATTGCGGGATAAGAATTTATAGGGCGTGAATTATACGTATTTTATTGTTGGCTGGAAATAGCTACACACAATAAAAAAGCCCAGCACACAATGGCTGGACTTTTTTTATATTAGATAAAGTGCTTAATTACTTAAAAAAACTCATTACAAATTTTTTAACTTGGTCAATCAAACGACTAAAGAAGCTACCTTCATCGACTGGTTCAAGAGCAACCAATGGTTGTTTACCAACCTCTTTGTCATTCACTGAGTAAATGATTTCACCAACCTGTTGGCCTTTAGTGATCGGCGCTTCAAGTTCACTATTAAGTTCAACGCTAGCGGTTAATTTCTTAGTGTCATTTCGTGACAGTGTCACATAACTTGTTTGATCTACACCTAGCTTAACCTGATCTTTATCACCAAACCATACTCGTTCAGTAATGATTTCATCACCTGCTTTGTGCGGTGTAACTGTTTCAAAAAAGCGGAAACCATAATTTAATAATTGCTTACTTTCAATTTCGCGTGTTTTGGTACTCTTAGTTCCCATAACAACCGCGATTAAACGCATGTCACCTTCTGTCGCAGAACTGGTTAAGCTATAACCTGCGCCGCTGGTGTAACCAGTTTTCATACCATCAACATTCATGCTTGGATCATTTAGTAAGCCATTGCGATTACGTTGAGTAATATTGTTGTAACTAAATGACTTTTCGCTATATAGCGGGTAAATCATCGGTAAATCACGAATAAGCGCTTGTCCAAGTAATGCAATATCATATGGTGTGGTATATAAATCACTATTATCTAATCCATGTGGATTAGCAAAGTTAGAGTTATTCATACCCAATTTTTTAGCCCATGAGTTCATTAAACTCACAAACGATTGTTCCGATCCTGCAACGTGTTCAGCAATTGCTACACTAGCATCATTACCTGATTGAATGATCAAACCACGAAATAGATCCATCAAAGGCACTTCACTACCTACTTCGATGAACATTTTAGATGAATCAGGGAAGTTCCTAGCCCAAGCATTACGGCTGATAACAACTAGATCTTTATCACTGATGTTGCCCTGCTTCATTTCTTGGCCAGCAACATAACTTGTCATCAGCTTGGTTAAACTTGCAGGATTTAATTTTTCGTTTGCATCCTTTTCAACTAGGATCTTACCTGTATTGTAATCCATCAATACATAGCCTTTAGCACTTAATGTTGGTGCATCAGGTACAACCGTCGGCATAGATGCAGACGCTGAAAAAGATAAAGAGTAAAGCGCTGTAGCACCAACAAGAGAGAAAAAGCGAGTCGTCTTTTCCATGTGAGGCAAAATTCCTTTAGAAAACGATAATATCAATCTACATAGCTATTGAGGACTTGCAGATAATAACCAAATAGGTATTTAGATTGGTTGCCAGTATAGCGAAAAAATATAATAAAACAGGGCTTGGTAACATTGTCTTACCAAATGCTATCTCTGATTACATTTATAACGCTAATAGAGGTAAATATAAATCATTAATAGCAATTAAATACTACATATTTGCGTTTTTAATTAATAATTTTTACTCTGTTCGTGTTTTATTATCTTGTTGATGGCGTATCACTATTAAATAATTACCGCTTAGGTTAAATTTATTCTATTGCTGTTTATCAATTAGGAACAAGTATGAACTATTACAATAAATTAGATCGGCATGCTAAAAAGCTTTCTCGCCTTGGACACCTCAACGCTATTTGTGGTTGGGATCAAGCTGCAATGATGCCAAATGGCGGCGCACAAGCACGTTCAGAAGCAATGGCTGAACTTGCTGTCATTTCTCATGAATTGGCAACTGCTGACTACTTAGAAGATTGGTTTACACAAGCAGAAACAGAAAATTTGACTCTCGAGCAACGTATCAGCCTTGCCTCACTTAAACGTCAATGGATGATGCAAAATATTTTACCAGCAGATCTTGTAGAGCAACAATCACTTGCAGGTTCTCAATGTGAACATGCTTGGCGTTCACAACGTAAAGAGAATAATTGGGAAAGCTTTAAAGCTAACTTGCAACCTGTTGTTGAATTAGCTCGTAAAGAAGCATCTATTCGTGCACAAGCAACAGGATTAAGCCGCTACGATGCGTTACTTGATATCTATGAACCAGGTATGACATCTGCGGTATTAGATCGTATTTTTGCCGAGGTAAAATCATGGTTACCTCAATTAATTCAACAAGTAGAAGCTAAACAAGCGACAGAAGTTGTATTACCTCTATCTGCTCCATTTGCAATTGAGCAACAGCAAGCTTTGAGCCTTGAAGCGATGAAGTTACTTGGTTTTGACTTTGAACATGGTCGATTAGATATTAGTACTCATCCATTTTGTGGTGGTGTACCGACGGATGTACGTATTACTACCCGCTATGATGAAAATGATTTCACATCTGCACTCATGGGCGTTATTCATGAAACTGGTCATGCGCGTTACGAACAAGGTTTACCTAAACAATGGCGTGATTTACCGGTTGGTGAGGCTCGTTCAATGGGAATTCATGAATCACAAAGTTTATTTTGTGAAATGCAATTATCACGTAGTTCGTCATTTAGTCGTTTATTAGCACCAATGATTCAAAAAGCGTTTAATTCAGCAGATGTTTCACTATCAGCAGAGAACCTTCATCTGATTAATACTCGCGTTAAACCAGGTTTTATTCGTGTCGATGCAGATGAAGTCACTTACCCTGCGCACGTAATCTTACGCTATGAAATTGAGCGAGATTTAATTGAAGGTAACATTGAAGTTGATGATATTCCAACAATTTGGGATCAGAAAATGACTCAATATCTTGGTATATCTACACAAGGGAATTTCACTGATGGCTGTATGCAAGATATCCATTGGACTGATGGTAGCTTTGGTTATTTCCCAAGCTATACTTTAGGTGCTATGTATGCTGCGCAATTTATGGCGACAATTAATCAACAGATGGACGTTGAATTATTAGTTGATCAAGGTAATCTAGCTCCAATATTTGAGTGGCTACAGACAAATATTTGGAATAAAGGCTCTACATTATCAACCGACAAGCTGGTGGAACAAGCAACAGGTGAAACGTTAAATCCTGAGCACTTTAAGCAACATTTAATGAAGCGCTACTTAAATAATTAACAACAATATTGCTGAGATATACAAAAAAACGTTATTAATTTCACTTAATTGTAATATTTAGCAAAATAATATCGTATAGATCACAGTTTCATCATCATTGTTTTTTATACTCTTTACTAATAAATATGACGATTATCATTAAAGGATTTAAGAATGACTTATAAAGCAGCAGATCTAAACTATCATGGCGAAAATTGTGGTGTTCATAATTGGATCACTGATGGTGGTCAAACATTCTACTGGCATCCTGATTGGCTACATATTGCAGAAGATGCAACGGGTTTACATAGCAAGCATGAAATTGAAGTTGAAAATGGTGGTGAGATTACCAAAGGTCACGCTGTTCATGCCATTTTAAAACGTTTGAATGAAATGCTAGGTAACGACCACGCCTAAAAAGCGTATTATTTCAATAAAAAAGCCACTATCGTATTCGATAGTGGCTTTTTTTTATCTTTTGAGTGTGAATTAAGCGTAGCGATTGGCCGTATTCTCTGCCACTTTTACAATCACTTTGACTGCAAGTTCCATCCCTTCAACAGTAATAAATTCATGAATACCGTGGAAGTTATAGCCCCCAGTGAAAATATTAGGACACGGCAAACCCATAAATGATAATCGAGCCCCATCGGTACCACCCCGAATAGGCTTAATTTCAGGTTTAATGTCGCAATCCATCATTGATTGTTGAGCAATTTCAATAATGTGTGGGAATGGCTCAACCATTTCACGCATATTATAATAAGAATCCGTTAAAATAAGCTCAACGCGACCTTGTGTTAGCTTACTGTTTAATTCGTCTACTTTTTGCTGCATGAATGCTTTGCGCTTCTCTTGACCATCACGATCAAAATCTCGAATGATATAACCCAATTCAGTACGAGCGACTGATGCATCCATTGATTTAAGATGGTAAAAACCTTGATAGCCATCAGTGCATTCAGGGGTTTCATCTGCTGGCATCATCAATTGAAATTGTGCTGCAATATTCATGGAATTAACCATTTTATTTTTTGCAGTTCCTGGATGAACATTTACACCATGACAAATAACGTCAGCAGACGATGCATTAAAGTTTTCATACTCTAATTCACCAACTGGACCACCATCAATGGTATAAGCCCACTTTGCACCAAATTTTTCGACGTCAAACAGATTCGCACCGCGACCGATTTCTTCATCAGGTGTAAAACCAATACAAATATCGCCATGCTTGATACTAGGGTTCGCAATAAGATAAGCGATAGCCGTCATTATTTCAGCAACCCCCGCTTTATTATCTGCACCAAGCAACGTTGTTCCGTCTGTCGTAATAATATTGTGACCATGTAACTTATTAAGGTCTGGATATTGGAATGGTGATAACACTTCATCCCCTATTCCTAAAGCAATATCACCACCACGGTAGTTTTCAACGAGTTGTGGGCGAACATTTTTTCCTGACGCATCAGGCGCGGTATCCATATGAGCAATAAAACCAATAGCAGGAATATCACCATCCATATTTGCGGGTAAGCGTGCTGTCAGATATCCATTATTATCCAAACAAATATCACTGAGCCCAAGTTCAGCCATTTCTGATTGAAGAACTTCAGCTAATACACGTTGCCCTGATGTACTAGGACAAGAGCAAACCGCACCGTTAGATTGTGTATCAAAGCTTACGTATCGTAAAAAACGTTCTATTAACTTATCCATTAAGTAACCTTTATTACAGAAGCTGGCAGCTACTACTGCCGCTATTTACTATTATAGTTATTATCATCTAATGGATAATAAATGACATTGAGATACATCATCATTAGCATTTTTTTTGTGTAATATTAGTCCTCATTTTTAATGATAATAGTGATGGTTATTTGTTTTTTATAGACAAATAAAGTTATAGTGCATTAGTAATATAGATTAAAAAAAAGCTCCTTATATAAAGGAGCTCTTTGGGTACAAATTATGTAAATTACGCATTAAACGTATCATTATTTACTGACTCATTGATCTTATCATCAGTTTTTGAGTTATGATCATCCTCATTTGGCGTTACTGATGTAACCTGTAACGTAATGCCAAACATATTACGATAAATAATTGCTTTTACATTGAAGAAAAATGGTAATGTCCACAGCAAACCAATACCGGCAGTAGCAATAGAAACAAAAAATAGAATCATGACAACCAGATAGATTGCAGTCATCGGCATTACTTTACGCACTGTTGCCATAAATGAATATTGAATAGCTTTGATCGGTGTTACACGCTTTTCACACACCAATAATATTGCCATACTCAATGCCATGGTTAAAAATAATCCAACTAAAGGGAAAATACTGCTGCCGATTCCCTGAATTGAAGATATTAATAACATCGTAATAATTGAAACTAATGTGAACGAAAACCCTTTAACAATTTGGTTTGCTTTCGTTGGCAACCCTACTGAGTGATTAAGCGCCATTAAACTCACACCGACATATAAAGGAGCAATCAATACATCAGACCAAAAGTTAGCCATAAAGCCCGCTTTCAAAATCTCTTCAGTAAACCCCTTCCCCGTAATAAAGGCATCAAAAAATACATTAGGGCTACCTAGCTGTACTTTTAAACTCAAAAGCAACAATGCAATCTGTGCAATAAATAAACAAATTACAGCAGGTAAGAATTTAGTGAAATTTTTTGCTGTAATTTTAAAGGCTTCTTGAAGAACAGCTATTGGTTGTAACTCAACATCGCCAGCCATTGCTTTTTCAATTGAACCACCAACGTGAAAACTCTTTTTAGTTGTCTCTTTCATACTCATATCATCATTATTCTGGTAAGCGTATTGTACGTTACTCATGATGGTACAAAAACACTATTCACGTAAAAATTTATTTCAACACCCTGTTAGCGCATGAAAAACAGACAATAAATTACAATTAAGACAATAACAGCCCTTTTTTAGGGGTTTTATAATAAAACCCATCAGCTATGATTGAACATAAACAATAAATTTTTGGGCTTAAAAACAAACATTACTATTATTGTTTTTATAGTAATTTATTTTTTCAGTATTATTTGTAATAGCAACCATCTTGCTAGGAATCAACGTGCTATCATTAATGAAAGTAGCAATTAATCTATAAATTTAATGAGAAAACGCTTTAAATTGAAAGACTACAGGTCTATTATGCGCCCCTAATTTTAGCCAAAATATTGGGGCTTAACCAAACAGTCCCACGGTGGAGATAACGTAGAATTGAACGTTGCAAAAACATCTAAGAAACCTGTAATTCAGCTGAAGGGTCTTAGCAAAAGCTTTGACGGTAAGCAAATCATTACAGGTTTGGACCTAAACGTAAACGATGGTGAATTTTTAACCATTTTAGGTCCATCAGGCTGTGGCAAAACCACAGTACTTCGTCTAATTGCTGGTTTTGAGACTGCTGATAATGGGCAAGTCACAATTGATGGCAAAGATGTTACTGACATTCCCGCTGAACAACGTCTCGTTAATACGGTGTTTCAGAGTTATGCACTGTTTCCACATATGACAGTGTTTGAGAACGTCGCGTTTGGTTTACGCATGCAAAAAGTGCCATCGAGTGATATTGAACCTCGAGTAATGGAAGCATTGCGTATGGTGCAACTTGATAAATTTGCCCCTCGTAAACCTCATCAATTGTCCGGTGGTCAGCAACAACGTGTTGCGATTGCGCGTGCCGTTGTTAATAAACCAAAAGTTCTTTTACTTGATGAATCACTTTCTGCACTTGATTACAAATTACGTAAACAAATGCAGCTAGAGCTAAAACAACTGCAGCGGAAACTTGGTATTACCTTTATTTTTGTAACTCACGATCAAGAAGAGGCACTTTCAATGTCTGACCGTATCATCGTAATGCGCGATGGTTATGTTGAACAAGATGGTAGCCCTCGTGAGATTTACGAAGAGCCGACTAACTTATTTGTTGCTCACTTTATCGGCGAGATCAACGTATTTGATGCTACCGTTAAAGAACGCTTAGACAGCAAGCGCATTATGGCAGATGTAGAAGGTCGTCATTCTTTAATTCACTGTGAACTTGATGTTGCTATTGGCGATAAAGTGAAAGTGCTATTACGTCCTGAAGATATTCGTATTGAAGAAATTCATAATGGCGATCAGACGACAGGCATTTTAGGTAAAGTTAAAGAACGTACTTATAAAGGTATGACGCTTGATTCTGTGGTACAGCTAGATTCAGGAAAATCGGTAATGGTTAGTGAATTCTTCAACGAAGATGATCCTGACGTAGACCACTCTCTTGATCAAAAAGTTGCCATTACTTGGGTTGAAAGTTGGGAAGTGGTGCTAGCTGATGAGCAAGAAGTTTAATCTCCAAAACATTATCATAACGATTGTTGTAAGTTGGTTACTATTATTCGTATTTGTACCCAACCTAATGATTATCGGCACGAGTTTTTTAACCCGTGATGATGCAAACTTGATCAAAATGGTGTTCACGTTAGATAACTACGAGCGTCTTTTCGATCCAATGTATGCGAAAGTACTTTTGCATTCATTTAATATGGCAATTACAGCAACGTTATTATGCTTATTAATTGGCTATCCTTTTGCGTATGCCATTGCAAAGATGCCTGAAAAATGGCGTCCATTTATGCTGTTTTTGGTTATTGTTCCTTTTTGGACTAACTCGCTAATCCGTACATATGGCTTAAAGCTAATGCTTGGTACGCGTGGTATTCTAAATAATGCATTGATGTACTTAGATATTATTGATAAGCCCTTGCGTATTATGTACACCGAATATGCAGTAATGATTGGCCTAGTTTATATTTTGCTGCCATTTATGGTGTTACCTTTGTACTCAGCAATAGAAAAACTTGATAATAACTATATCGAAGCTGCTCGAGATTTAGGTGCGAATAAGTTTCAAACGTTTATTAGAGTTATTTTCCCACTGACAATGCCTGGTGTTATTGCTGGTTGTTTATTAGTGTTGCTACCAGCTTTAGGTATGTTCTATGTAGCAGACCTACTTGGTGGTGCGAAAAACTTGCTGATTGGTAACGTGATTAAGAGTCAGGTACTCAACGCACGTGACTGGCCTTTTGGCTCTGCGACCAGTATTGCACTAACGTTAGCAATGGCAATTATGCTATATGCTTATTATCGTGCAGGAAAATTGCTGAACAAAAAAGTGGAGCTTGAATAATGGGACGTTTGTTTAAATTCAGCTTTATGTCAGTGGTCTATGCATTTTTGTATGCTCCAATCATTATATTAATTGTTAACTCATTTAACGCCAGTAAGTTTGGTATGAAATGGGGCGGTTTTACAACAAAATGGTATAGCGAGCTAGTCAATAACGATAGTTTGATGCAAGCCGCTGGACACTCGATTACGATTGCAGTGATTTCAGCGACAGCTGCATCATTAATAGGTAGTTTAACGGCTGTTGCTCTATTTCGTTATAACTTCAAAGGCAAGAAGTTCGTATCAGGCATGCTATTTTTAGTGATGATGTCCCCTGATATTGTAATGGCAATTTCGTTATTAGCATTGTTCCTATTGATTGGTGCAAACCTTGGTTTCTTAACGTTATTACTATCGCATATTACTTTTTGTTTGCCATTTGTTGTAGTAACTGTATACAGTCGTTTAAAAGGCTTTGATGTTAAAATGCTTGAAGCTGCACGTGACTTAGGTGCGAGTGAGTGGGTAATTCTAAAACAGATTATTCTACCACTAGCTAAGCCTGCTGTTGCAGCTGGCTGGTTATTAAGCTTTACATTATCACTTGATGACGTAATTGTGAGTTCATTCGTTACAGGACCTAGTTATGAAATTTTACCTTTAAAAATCTACTCGATGGTTAAAGTTGGCATTTCACCAGAGGTTAATGCATTAGCAACTATTATGCTAATCATCTCACTATTCCTTGTAATTTGTTCGCAATTGCTTGCAAGAGAAAAAAAATAACATTATCGTTTTTGACTGCGATTAAATGGCTAACTTACTTAAAGTTAGCCATTTTTTTATGTAAACTATTCCCCTCTTCACGTCTCTATTTAAACATGCTTTGAGCGCATTCAGTTCTAAATAGGTCTCGAGTGTATTCATATTTTGTCTTTATTTGTATAACAATATTATGCAAAGGTTAAGTATCTGTTATATATCAATACTCTGAAGATAAATATCTTCTCTAACCACTTATATTTGTGATGGCGGTAAGATTTTATCTGCTATACTAGCTTCGTATACCAATTCATATTTGTTTAAAAAGCACGCTCTTTTAAAGTGCCTTATAAACGACACAAAATTAGGAGAAGCGGTTACAGCCGCTAGAGAACATTCTCGATATCCTGTTTAGTTAGGAGCTAACAACAATGAAAAAATGGTCTTTAATGATGGCCGGTGCGGTTTGTGCTGTGTCAATGTATTCAAACATTGCCACTGCTGCAGATTCAGATAGTAATAAGTTATACTTTTATAACTGGTCTGAATACATCCCTAATGATGTACTAGAGCAGTTCACAAAAGAAACCGGTATTAAAGTAATTTATTCGACTTATGAGTCGAATGAGACCATGTACGCTAAGTTAAAAACTTATGATAAAGGCTACGATTTAATTGTTCCTTCAACTTACTACGTTTCTAAAATGAGTAAGGAAGGCATGCTGAAGAAGATCGATAAATCAAAGATCCCTAATTTTGCTGGTATTGGTAAAAACTATTTAGATAAACCTTTTGATCCAAACAATAATTATTCTATCCCTTACATTTGGGGCGCTACAGGTATCGGCGTTAATACAGATGTAGTTGATAAATCAAAAATCACTAGCTGGGCTGATTTATGGGATCCTAAGTGGCAGGGTCAGTTAATGATGATGGACGATGCACGTGAAGTGTTCCAAGTTGCATTACGTAAGCTAGGCTATTCTGGTAATACTCGTGATCCTAAGCAAATTAAAGCTGCTTATGAAGAACTTAAGAAATTAATGCCTAACGTATTGGTATTTAACTCTGACTTCCCTGCTAACCCATACATGGCTGGTGAAACGCCATTAGGTATGCTTTGGAATGGCTCGGCATACATGGCGCGTAAAGAAGGCGCTCCAATTGATATCGTATGGCCAAAAGAAGGTGCAATTTTCTGGATGGACAGCTTAGCAATTCCAATCAATGCTAAGCATGTTGATAACGCATATAAGATGATCAATTTCTTACTTCGTCCTGATATTGCAGCAAAAATTGCGCTACAAATTGGTTACCCTACACCTGTAGAAGCTGCGAAGAAGCTGTTACCAGCAAGCTTTGTAAACGATCCAAGCATCTACCCACCACAAGCGGTAATGGATGCAGGTGAATGGCAGAACAGTGTTGGTCCTATGAGCGAAGTATACGAAGAATACTTCCAAAAACTAAAAGCTGGCGAATAATCGCGACGTTTAGTTAATCATAACCAAAAAAACCGAGCTTTTTAGCTCGGTTTTTTATTATATCTGTACTGTTATTTTTGCTGTTGGGCTTTTAATAGCTCATCAACATAAGCAGGCACCAATATAGAAGCTTTACCATAACGCTTCTCTTCAAATTCATTTTCAACATTACTCGGCTCTAAATTAAGCTCGATAGTATGTGCACCTTGCAATGATGCTTCATGTACAAATCCTGCGGCGGGATAAACATTACCTGATGTGCCAATTGCTATGAACAAATCCGCCTTCACAATCGCATCATGAATTTTATCCATATCAATAGGCATTTCTCCAAACCATACAATATCAGGTCGTAGTGGCGCTGCTAATTGACAACAGTGGCAATGATCCTCTGTGTGTAAATCACCGTGCCATTCTATTGTTTGCCCAGATTCACAACAACGCACTTTCAAAAGCTCGCCATGCATATGGATCACATTGTGGCTACCTGCGCGCTCGTGCAGGTTATCGATGTTTTGAGTCACAATCGTTACTGTACCCTCTAATTCGGCTTCTAACTTCGCAAGCGCATAATGAGCTGCATTCGGGGCAACTGATCCATCTTCAATCTGTGCTCGACGCGCATTATAAAAAGCTTGTACTAATTCAGGATCGCGTTGATAGCCTTCTGGGGTTGCAACATCTTCCACTCGATGCTCTTCCCATAGCCCGTCAGCTGCACGAAAAGTACGAATCCCCGACTCGGCAGAAATTCCCGCTCCTGTTAGCACGACAATATTTTTGTAAGGA
Source organism: Photobacterium andalusiense (assembly GCF_900185625.1). Classification (GTDB taxonomy): domain Bacteria; phylum Pseudomonadota; class Gammaproteobacteria; order Enterobacterales; family Vibrionaceae; genus Photobacterium; species Photobacterium aquimaris. The sequence goes on along the minus strand of NZ_FYAJ01000001.1, from coordinate 803,762 downwards.
AATAACATAACAGCATCCTTTAGTGGTAGTAGTAATTAACCTTTAGTCTATTTATACCACTGATTTTATATGGTTTAACGGAGTTTTTTATTAGACGTTAGTATGAGGAATAATAGATTGTTATTAATATTAAATTATGCTCAAAAAAAACCGACCACATTCTTTATTGAATGCCGATCGGCTTTTTATTTACTGTTTCTTTAACCGTTAACTATCCGTTGATGGCTTAGGTTTATCTGACAATACTTTTTCCGGCTCGTAACCCGGTTGGTTTTCAGGTAAATCTTTTACCTCATCAAACCATAGATTATGGTGTTCACGTGCCCACGTTTCATCAACATCACCCGTGACCATGCCATCAAGTCCCGCTTCCATACCAAATAAACCAATATAGATATGGAATATAAAGCCACAGATTAAAATCAGTGCTGATAACATATGAAGTAAGTTAGATAACTCCATATCACGACGAGTTTGATCAAAAATAGGGAAATCTAATATAAAGCCACTGACGGTAATCGAAAATCCAAAAATAATCAGTAACCAAAAGATAGCTTTCTCACCGCCATTAGAGAAACCAGCAGATGGGTGCGAACCTTTATGTTTACCCACCATACCGCCCATCTTCTTAAACCATTCAATATCAACTTTGTTAAAGGTGCTTTTACGCCACCATTTAACTAATACAGCCAGTAATAGAATCGCAAAAATAGGTCCCATATAATTATGGTATTGCTTGGCAGCAAGAATGATCCAACCCCAGATTTCAGTAGGAACAATAGGTTTAATAAAATGTTTACCATAAACGAGCGTTAACCCACTGAATCCTAACGTTAGAAACGTAAAAGCCATACTCCAGTGCAAGGCTCTATCAATACGGCTCCAGCGCTTTATCTTACGACCTGTTTTAGGTTTACTTAACTTAAGTGGGCCAATGACGACATAAGCTAATGTCACCATCACAAGGCTTCCAAAAATAGCTAATGCCCCAAGTGGCGACATCCATTTTTCTTTGAGGATATACCATGTTTGTCCAGGCACACTGATTAATACATCATGTTCAGGCCAACCTGATGTGGTATAGCCTTTTTCACCGTCTTTTACCATCCGCCAATAATCAGCACCAGCAAAGCCAATCACTTCTTTTTTTACTACGGACTCACCTGATGTTGTTGCATCACTACCACTTGCCATAGTGGGTACCGAAAACAGCATCATTAATGCGGTAACCATGATAGTTAACCAGCGTTGAATTCGCTTAGTCATTACAGCTCCTGTCCACTCAGAAAGCGGATTAATTGGCATACCAAACCCCTGGTATGCCTAACTATTACAACAAGTCTATAAATAGGCTTAAAATTTATTTTTAAAGCCTATTTGAGGTGATCAAGCTTTACGAACTTTGCTCGCGTCGTAAGCTAAATCATCAGAACTTGCCCAGCCCGCATCTTTTGCACCACGAGCAACAACACGCTTACTGAAAATTTCGGAGATTTTTTCAGCATCACCTGCAAGTAATGACTTCGTCGAACACATTGAAGCACACATTGGTAATTTACCTTCTGCAATACGGTTTGCACCATAAAGCAGACGTTCTTTTTCAGAACCAGGTTCCGTATTTGGACCACCTGAACAGTAAGTACACTTATCCATTTTTCCACGTTCAGCAAACGCATCTTGCTTTGGAAATTGTGGCGCACCAAATGGACAAGCAAATAAGCAATAACCACAACCGATACATAAGTCTTTATCGTGCTGCACAATGCCATCTTCTGTTTGGCTAAAACAATCTGCCGGACACACAGCCATACACGGCGCATCACTACAATGCATGCAAGCTACAGAGATTGATGTTTCCCCTGGAAGACCGTCGTTTAAGGTTACAACGCGACGACGTTGAATCCCCCAACCCACCGCTTCTGAGTTAGCATTTTTACAAGCTGTTACACAACCATTGCACTCAATACAGCGCTTAGAGTCACAAAGAAATTTCATACGTGCCATCAGGTGACTCCTTACGCTTTAGTGATTTTACACAAAGTAACTTTGGTTTCTTGCATCTGAGTTACAGGATCGTAACCATATGTTGTCGCAGTATTTGCAGCCTCACCAGACACAAAAGGCGCACAACCTTCAGGGTAACGATCACGTAAACTCACACCTTCAAACTCACCACCAAAGTGGAATGGTAAGAATGCCAAGCCTTCACGTACACGCGGCGTTACCATTGCTTTTACTTTGATACGTCCCTTCTCTGCGCCTTCAACCCACACCATATCACCATCACGAATGCCAATATCGTTAGCATCCTTGAGATTAATTTCTACAAACATTTCTTTTTGAAGTTCAGCTAGCCATGGATTTGAACGTGTTTCTTCACCACCACCTTCATATTCAACCAAACGACCCGACGTTAGAATAATTGGATATTCTTTTGATACGTCTTTTTCTTGAATTGACTTATAAAGTGTTGGCAAACGGAACATCGCTTTGCTGTCGTCCCACGTTTGGTATTCTGGTAATAAGTCACGACGTGGTGTGTACAATGGCTCACGGTGGATTGGCACTGCATCTGGGAATGTCCAAACCACAGTACGTGCTTTTGCGTTACCGTAAGGAATACAACCGTGTTTAATTGCTACTCGCTGAATACCACCAGAAAGGTCTGTTTTCCAGTTTTTACCTTCAGCTGCCACTTTCTCATCTGCTGTCAATTCATCCCACCAACCAAGTTGCTTAAGCATCTTCGCGGTAAATTCTGGGTAGCCATCTTCTAGATCACAACCTAATGAGTAGCTATCATCCGCCAATAAACTTACCCCATTACGTTCAACACCAAAGCGAGCACGGAAATTACCGCCACCTTGTGCAACAGTTTTAGAGGTATCATAAAGAATATGCGTACCTGGGTGTTTCATCTCTGGTGTACCCCAACATGGCCACGGTAAACCGTAAGTCTCACCATTAGCAGGTCCACCGATCGCTTCAAGTGTGGTAAAATCAAACGTACCCCAATTTTGTTGGTGTTCTTTTAGTCGCTCAGGGCTTTGACCTGTGTAACCAATTGTCCACATACCTTTGTTGTATTCGCGAGTAATGTCTTCAATATTTGGTTTATTATTCTCAACTTTAATGTGTTTGAATAATTGTTCAGAGAATCCAAGGCGCTTAGTTAATAAGTACATGATTTCATGATCGGGTTTGGCATCAAACAACGGTTCAATAACCTGATCTCGCCACTGAATCGAACGGTTAGTTGCCGTTACTGAGCCATAAGTTTCAAATTGTGTGGTTGCAGGGAAAAGATAGACGTTATCAGTACGGCCATTCATTACTGCAGCAACACCTGGGTATGGGTCAACGATAACCATCATATCCAGTTTTTCCATCGCAGTTTTCATTTCAGGACCACGCGTCTGTGAGTTAACAGCATGACCCCAATAGAACATTGCACGAATATTATCGCGTTGTTCAATCTTATCTTTGTTCTCTAAAACGCCATCAATCCAACGAGATACTGGAATACCTGCGCTGTTCATTGGTTTTTTACCGTTATAGGTATTTTGATCAAAACGGCCCTGTAGCCATGAGTAATCAATATCCCAAACTTGTGCCCAGTGCTTCCAAGCACCTTCAGACAAGCCGTAATAACCCGGTAAGTTGTCAGAAAGCACACCAAAGTCAGTAGCACCTTGTACATTATCATGACCACGGAAGATATTTGCACCACCGCCTGACTTACCCATGTTGCCAAGTGCAAGTTCTAAAATACAGTAAGCACGGGTGTTGTTGTTACCTGTCGTATGCTGAGTACCCCCCATACACCAAACAACACAACCTGGACGGTTTTCAGAAAGCATTTTCGCTGTCTGGTAAACTTGATCTTCTGGTGCGCCAGTTACACGCTCAACTTCTTTCGGGTTCCATTTCGCAACTTGTTCACGCACTTCATCCATGCCGTAAACACGTTGACGAATAAACTCTTTGTCTTCCCAACCATTATTGAAAATGTGGTAAAGCACGCCCCAAACAAACGCAACATCAGTACCAGGACGTAGTGAAACATAATGATCAGCTTTTGCCGCAGTACGGGTACGACGCGGATCAACTACAACAATCTTACAGCTGTTAGTTTCTTTAGCGATCAGAATGTGCTGCATTGCTACTGGGTGAGCTTCTGCTGGATTTGAACCAATAAACAGAATCGACTTACAGTTATGCATGTCGTTCAGCGAGTTGGTCATCGCTCCGTAGCCCCATGTATTTGCAACACCTGCAACCGTGGTTGAGTGACAAATACGTGCTTGGTGATCGACATTATTCGATCCCCATAACGACACCATTTTACGAAATAAGTACGCTTGCTCGTTGTTATGCTTCGCTGAACCTAAAAAGTAAACGGAATCTGGGCCTGATTCTTCACGAATTTTTAGCACTTGCTGGCTAACTTCGTCTAATGCTTGCTCCCAGCTCAGTTTTTTCCACTTACCGTTAACCAATTTCATTGGGTATTTTACGCGTTTGGCACCATGGCCATGTTCACGTAGCGCAGCCCCTTTTGCACAATGCCCACCAGCATTAAAAGGATGATCAAAAGCAGGTTCCTGATGGGTCCATACACCATCTTGGGTTTCAGCATAAATGCCACAACCAACAGAACAGTGAGAACAAATAGTACGCTTAACAACTTTAGGTGCATTGTAATCATCTTCAGGGAAAGCTTCTGCTTTACGCATAAAACCAGGTGCAAAAAGACTCGCACCTGCAACACCACCAGCAGCGGCAAGAGAAGAATTACGAATAAAAGAACGACGAGAAATACCTAGTTGGTTTTCATCTTTGCTCACTTTATCGGAACGTTTAGTTAGTTTCATTTAAGGCTCCGCTTATAGGGTATTGTAGTAATCACGAATATGTTGGGTTTCGTGATACCCTTTTTTTGTTTTAGGATCTTTCTTATCCGTCTCAGTTGTTGATGCTTGAACAGTCGTTGCCGTTCCAGCAACAACAGCGCCTGCAGCTACAGACAAACCAATATTTTTCAATAATTGACGACGACTATTATTTGTTTTTTGCTCACTCATTGCATTTGCTCCTCGATCGCCACGCTAATTAACAGGTGTCGATTTTTTATTATAGCGAGTATCTTTTTATTGGGATTCCAAGAAACGGGTTTTTTCTATTGTTAGAAATTGCCACGCTAATTCACCAACTGCGGTATAAAACACTGCACTTTTTGCTGCCTTTAAATCCGTACAAAATTTCTCACACCAAGGTGCAAGATGACGGTTAAAAAATGTTTGTTGGAGATGCTCATCACCGCCTTCCACCAGCATAGCCATAACTTCTAATAACGCTGAAATATGATCTTCTGGTTCGATAACAGATTGCGCACGTTCAAAGCCAAGTTGTCTTAAATCTTGACGTAAATAAGCCAGAGGCATTTCCATTAATGATCCAGTTAAATACCATGAACCAAATGGAATAACTTCTCCACGACCAATGCCAATAAAGACATCTTGATATTCTTCTTCGACACTCAATAATGTCGTTTTCTGAGCTGCTAGTTTTAGTAAAGGCCAAGCTGAAGCCATGGTTTGGCGTTGAAAGGTTTGCGCTGTATCAACATCAATATTTGCAAGAAATTCAAGCACAGATTGAGCAGGCGCTTGACGACATAAATGTGCCAACATGTTATAAATTTCAATACGTAATAAATCGTCTTGATCAACATAATTTGTGTGAGATTTCATAGCTGCATTTTCCATATACTGACCTTATACCCTTGCCTGACTTTGTGGATCTTGTTCCATCTTTTCGAAAATATCGCGAACACGACAATCTTCACACATAGATAAACGACGAATAGCTTCTCCTTGAAAATGTGAATGACTTTGAAGTTTTTCTGTCAACATTTTCACCATAGATGCTGGGGCAAAAGGTTTTCCACAACTGATACAACATGCAGCAGGTTCTTCATGAACAAGTTTAGCGGCTTTACGTGCTTGCCAATCCCAATTAAAACCTGCTTCAAGAGTAATTACTTTCTCTGGACATGCGGTTTCACACATACCACATTGAATACAATCTTGTTCTACAAATAATAATCCAGGACGATCACCAATAGCATGTAAGGCTCGAGTTGGACAAACAGCAACACAACTCATACATAACGTACAATCATCAGTTTTACAGGTTACCGAACCATAAGGTGCATTAGCTGCAACGGTTGAATGCGTAGGTTGTAACGGACTTGATTGATTAAGCGTTTCTAGAACAGTAAATAGTTTTTCACGTTTAGTGCCAGTAAGTGCCGCTTCAATCGGAGTAATAAGTGCAGACTCATAAGCTTTAAAGTTAGCGCTATCAGCAAAATCAAATAAACAAATACGTTCAGACTCATAACCTAGTTCTGTTAAGAAGTTTTGAGCAATGGCTAATTCATTCGTTAGAACAGCATCAATCATCGCTGGAATGTATGTCGTATTGGTCGCTAATAGAACTTGATGCGCACCATAAGCTAAAGCACTAAACCAAGTATCAATACCAACAGTTGCTAGCTCTTCTAATGCAATCGTAATAACAGAACTAGGAAGTACAGCAAGTGCCTTTATAACAGCAGCTGTATCACGCTCACCATAAAGTAATAGTGTTGGCGCTTTACCCCCTTCTTGCTTATAACGTGCTAAGACATTATGAACAAAATTTTGAGTAATTTGGGGATCAGGTAAAGCATAACTAATTGCTTCAGTTGGACATGCTGTCGCACATGTACCTACGCCCTGACAAAGATAAGGATCAATCGCAATAGCAATCCCATCTGAACTTAAAGCACCAGCAGGACAGGCATCAATACAACGATCACAACCTTTTACACCACGTGATGAGTGCGCACAAATATCAGGATTTAAGCGAAAATATTTAGGTTTATCAAATGTGCCTTTCATAGCTGGAAGCTCTTCCACCAGCGCAGCGAGTTTTGCAGAAATTTGAGCTTCAGAACGTTGACCTAATGCATAATAACCAGCCGCAGGAATTTCAACATTGATAACCCCTGTTGCTGTCATATCAAGAACAATATCAAAGCATTGACGTCCGATAGCTATTTTCGCTAAATTCGTTTCAAGTCCATTAGCCTCATGTTCGATGCGACAATGGACATCAAATGCTCCCAGATAACCTTTTACGGTAACTGTTTGACTGTAATACAGCGTATGGGCTGTTTTGAGTTCAGAAGTGTTTGAATCCGTCGCGAGTAACGTCACACTATTCAATGCCGAAAACTGATCAGCAACATTAAGGAGTTGTTGTGCTTCACCAATTATCAATAAATTACCACGACTCTCATATGTCACTGTAGGCGGAATAAGGTTGGTAAGTTCTACTGTTCCAGTAATGGCTGCAGCACGAGCTACACCATTGATATCAGTAAATGCATTTAATGTACTTTTTAACATTGTTATTCCTGTATGCTCACTACCGCTAATCAGTGTCGTGGGAAGATAATAATTTTTCTTCTACTCTCTATAGAGCAATAACCGATCCAACTTTTCACGGAATAAAATGACCTAAAAGGAACTAAAATCATAACGCTCAGATGTTGCCATCAAGCTATGAGACATTTTGTCTTACTTGTAGCGAACTAACGCGCCAAATTGTCTCTATGCATGATTTTGGTCATATTCCCTTTTTGTCCCAGTGTCTTTTTATTTCTGTTTTTATTTATAGTTACTTAATAACGCGATTATATTGGATTAGCGCTTATTCTTAGGAACTGCATCTTCATCAACACTTATACTGTCATAACGATTCACCAATAAATCATTATCAGTATGCTTGTCTTCTATAGCGGTAATAGCAGTATCTGTTTCTATCGAGTCATTAGTTTCAGTATGAGTAATAACATCGGCATCGTTATCTATTAGAGATTCCAGAACATCAACTGTCGTAGGGGGTGATGTTAATGCTGATAGACCATCCTCTTTTAATTTCTCTGTTGCTGTTTCAGTAACTGTATTTATCCAACCACGCATTTGTGAGGCAATCTCTGGGGCTAACCCCTCCATATTGCTAAAGTCTTCAGTACTATCATCCATATCACTGATATAATTAAACTCTTGTGAATGAAATAATTTACGCAACGCAGCTTTCTTAACGGATTTAGTCACTTGTTGTTGCATAAATGATGCGACACCAGACTCATAAGTCACTTTATCAGCATCATCAATGGTCAATTCAACAACCGGCTCTGGCGTTATAGCATTCTCTGGAATTGTTGCTAAATCTGCCGCTACTGACGATTGATGACTAACATCAGTATTCGTTATCTTATCGATTGCTGTATTCTCACAATCAATAAGCTCTGATTTATGAGTATCGCCATCATCAGTAACATCATTATCGGTCGATTTTAGTGATTCAGTCTTTTCAGCCAACGTTAACTTACGACTTGACCAACGTTCAAAAAAATTAGTTGCCACTTGAACGTCCTTTTTTCTTATCGCCACCACGTTTGCGTTTAAATTCAAACAATTCACCATGACGACCTAAAAATGCTTCCATCCAAGCTTGAATAGCTAATGGGATCTCTATATGTAAAACAACGTAATCACCATCCATATAACGTGCAGCAACGCCTTGTGCTGCCGTTACTAAAACCGGTTTTAATTGCTCATTTTCTTCAGCACAAATAAAAAATAAGTGCGGACTTTGTGAATTTAGATTAAAACGATATTCCATACGCTCATCACGGAAAAGTTCTAAAGGCATCATATAGTTACCTGAACCTATATTGGAAATTTCCATGTTTGAAGTAAGATCTTCTTCATATAAACAAATATCTTCAATCGTCCACGCATATGTTGTCCAACGACCTACTTGGCGCTCCTCTGCTTGTAGGCGAAAGTTAATAGGCCAAACATGTTCATTTTTCTTTAATTCAAGTTCTGCTTGTTTTGGCACATTCACTCCTACTGGCAGGTTTTATGCTGCCTTTATGTGATTATTTAATAACGTTTGATGGTAAGCATTAATTTGCTTGTTATTAGATATAAGCAAATTTTAGACCAATAACAAAAAACCACATGGAAAGTATGCGTTCTGAGCTGTTTTTATTAATTAACTATGCCTTAGTTCATTTAGCTTTTCGTTAATAGTGGAACAATCTTTGCTTAGCTTTTATTTCCAATATGTATTGTTAGATCAACATCAACCTTAATACGCAGGAATTTCAAATGGCGACTTTGCCTAAAATAATAAAAACCCAAGCGACAGTGCAGCAAACCATGTCAGTAGAGATTATTGATGAATACGGTGATCGACAAACAAAAGAGATTGCCTGTGAGCATCCCTTAACGGTGTACCTTAATTGGGTTGAGGTTGTTACGCTAATGACATTAGGTGAGCGCCCTTCAGCATTAGTCTTAGGCTACCTAAAAAACCAAGGCTTTATTAACGACCTTAGTGCTATCGAATCAGTAATGATTGATTGGCAAACCAATGCTGCCGTTATCATTACTCATGAAAATACTGAAAATCTTGCTCAACAATTAGAAAAGAAAACTGTCACTTCCGGCTGTGGTCAAGGCACGATGTACGGCAATGTAATGAAAAAACTCGAAGGGATAACCTTGCCACAGCCTCAAATTAAACAATCGATGCTATATGGTCTATTAGAAGCATTAACCCATCATAATGAAACTTATAAAGCAGCAGGTGCTGTACATGGCTGTGCGGTATGCAAAGGTACTGAGATTCTATCGTTTGTGGAAGATGTCGGTCGCCATAACGCCGTTGATACCTTAGCGGGTGAAATGTGGCTACAACAGCAAACAGGCGAAGATAAGATTTTCTATACCACAGGCCGTTTAACGTCTGAAATGGTCATCAAAGTTGCGCAAATGGGGATCCCTGTGTTGCTGTCTCGCTCTGGTGCTACGCAAATGGGCTATGATCTTGCTAAGAAACTAGGCATCACCATGATTGCCAGAGCTAAAGGTTTACGCTTTCAAATCTATAATGGTAACGACAACATTGAACTTGATGTTAAAGGTAATAACAATCAAGGAAATCAAAACTAATGGCAGATTTTCCTGAATTTATGAATGCCAAATTAGTTGCTGAGTATCTCGATCTTAATGAAAAGAAAGTTTATGCGCTAGCGAATGATGGACTATTGCCTGCGACTAAAGTAACGGGAAAATGGTTGTTTCCTAAAGCTATGCTTGATAAGTGGTTATTAGAATCTTGTCATAATGGCGTTTTAACCGATCGGTTACTGATTGCAGGGTCTGATGATCCTCTTTTACAATGCGTTGTCGGTAAAATGGCAAATCAACTCGGTAGTACTGCCCTTGTAGGTTATACCTCTACGGGGACTCGACAAGGGCTAGCAATGTTAAGCAAAGGTCATGTTGATATCTGTGCTATTCATTGGGGTAATGTTGAAGAAGCCAGCTTACGTCATCCAGCATTATTACAACAATATCCTGGTCATAAGAATTGGGTCTTAGTCCATGCTTTTGAGCGAAAACAAGGCTTAGTCGTCAGCCCTGCACTTGCAGAAGCAGTTAATAGCCGTTCGATTCAACTTCATGAATTATTATCACCGCGTTGGCGCTGGGCATTACGCCAACAAGGGGCTGGTAGTATGCGAGCACTAGAAGAATGGATCCATGGGCATGGCTATGATATGACCATGCTAAATCAAGTTGATTGTTGTAACAGTGAACGAGAATTAGCATCAGCGATTGCTCGAGAACAAGCAGACATTGGTTGCGCAAGCCAAAGTACCGCAGGTGAATTTGGATTAGGATTTATTCCGCTGTGTACAGAAGCATTTGAACTTGTTATTCCCAAAAACATTTACTTTCGTACCTTACAGCAACAACTATTACAATCATTAACAAATAGCGATATTCAGGCCCATGGTGATCAACTAGGAGGCTATAATTTCCTTCGAACGGGACAGCAAGTGTGGAGCGCGAATTGACCGCGTTTGAATATATAAAGGTCATCACCTGATGGCCTTAATGATTGCATTATACTCAACCAGCCAAGATGCCCACCTCACAATAAGCAATCAAAGATTGATACCAACAATAAATCACCACATAAAATACTATCACATCAATAAAATAGCTTCATTTTTGATTAGATCATGAAATAACAGCATATATCTACATATTGTTTAGCGCTTATTTAATACTTTAAATCACTTTTACAATTAATCTGTTACACAATTATTTTTTTGTATCATGTTTCATTACTCATTTCTGGTTAACCGCTGGTTTTATGAACAAATATGAAAGGATTAACACAAACATGACTTGCTTAAACACAATTGAAAAGATGACAATATAAGAATAATTATTCCCCTTTCCAAATGGGATCCCAAGGAGCCATTGTGCGCAACGCTTTAATTTTATTTTTTACACTTGCAAGTATCAGTTTTTCTTCTTTCGCAAGTATCAACACCAACAAACTCAATCCAAGTAATCTTCAGACTGCTTCTGTGAGCAATTATGTTATTGACCTAAGTTCTGGAAAAACACTATATCGTAAAAATTCCAATGTCGTGATGCCAATTGCTTCACTGACCAAGCTAATGACCGCTATGGTTACCTTAGACGCCAAACTTCCTCTTAATCAGAAAATTACTTTCACTAAAACCGACAGAGAGCATATGTACAATACATATTCTCGTGTTCGTGTTGGCTCAGAGTTAAGCCGCGGCGAAACAATGCACATTGCATTAATGTCATCTGAAAACTTGGCGGCAGCTGCCCTTGCAGCTAACTACCCTGGTGGCTACAAAGCATTTATTCGAGCTATGAACGCTAAAGCAAAAGCACTAGGCATGACACACACACACTTCGTTGACAGTTCAGGCCTAAACCCTAAAAACCAATCAACAGCCTCTGATGTTGCTAAAATGGTACGTGCTGCTTACAAATACCCTGAGATTCGTAAGTACAGCACTAATGGTGCAGTTCACACAGCTTACTTCACACACCCTCGTTATAAATTAGGCTACACTAATACTAATGCTCTTGTACGTGGTAAAAAGTGGGACGTAAATTTAAGTAAAACAGGTTTCCTTGATGAAGCGGGTCGCTGTTTAGCGATGGTTACCACGATTGATGGCAAAAAAATTCTAATGGTCATGCTTGATTCACAAGGCAAGTTAACGCCAATCGGTGATGCCGGTCGTATTAAGCAATGGCTACAAACGGGTAAAAGTAAAGGCATTACCGCTGATGCTAAATACTACCAACAGCAAAAGTTGAAACAATTAACCCAATAATAATTGGTGTTTGCTCATTACCTAAAAAGCCAACATTTGATATGTTGGCTTTTTTATTACTGTTTAATATTTAGCAACTTAATATCTCATTTTTCATTACTATTATCTTCTAAATCAATAGATTATCATGAAAAATTAATCTCCTATTTTATATTTCTAACTGATGAGAATTCTATAAAAAATGGCATGATATGTTTACATTTTATAAAGTAAAAACAAGTGCACTGCACCTTGTTGATTAAATAAAAAGGAGGATGATAAGAAACACTCATTTACTCCAACCACACATATATTATGAATAAGCTTTCAAAACAACATCTAGGCAAAAAAACACTACTTGCATGTATTATTTCTCTTGCTTCTGTTAGTTATGCTAACGCATCAACGCCTTCACAAAATCTAACTCAATATCCACCTAAAGCGTTATTAGCCCAAATTACCGCACCGGTTACTGGCAATTTATATAAAACCAAACTAACCGCTGAACAACAAAAAATTGTTGATCAAGCAAAATTAGAAAAGAAAAATGGTTGGTGGCATGTTGGGATTAAAGGTAATGCTTTTGATCGTGGCTTCCAATATGGTTACCTTATCGCACCTGATTTTAAGTTGGCGTGGAAAGACAGCTGGAGTATGACCTACCTAACCACTGGTGTACCTTACAGCTCATGGCAGAAAGCCGCATTAGAACAAACTAAAGGTAAAATCCCAGCTGAGCTTCGCCAAGAAATGGAAGGGATTGCAAAAGGCCTCAATGCAGCAGGTCTACATGTTACCCTTGCTGACATCATTACTTGGAATGATATGATTGAGCTTACTGGTTACTGGTGGCCTTCAGTGGGGATGCATAATTATACCAAGTGGGTTGATCCTGGTTTAATTAACGCATCCGCATTCCCTGCCCCATACACCAAAGCAGAAATGGCCGCTAATAATATCGAGAAAAGTAAAAACAGCGCCAATATTGAAGGGGCTAAAGGTAATTGCAGTGCCTTTATTGCCACCGGTAAAGCAACGGGTAATAAAGGCATCGTTATTGGTCATGAAACCTTTAACGATTTCTGGTCAGGTCAGTTCTCTAACGTTATTTTAGATATTACACCAACAAAAGGCCACAAAATGGCCTTCCAAACAGCGCCAGGGATGATCGAATCTGGTACTGACTTCTGGGAAACAGGTGCTGGTCTAGCCGTTGTTGAAACCACATTAGCCAATGTGATGGATTGGAAAGCCGGTGGTATTCCTGAATTTATTCGTGTTCGTGAAGCCAGCCAATATGCTAATAATATTGATAGTTGGATCAAACTAGAAGAGAAAGGCAATAATGGTGGTTATGCTAACACATGGTTAATTGGTGATATTAATAACAACCATATTGCTAAGTTTGGTCAAGGCCGTGTTTACCAATACTTCAATGAGCTGAAATCAGGTTACTTCACTGGTGAAAACGTCTCTGTCGATCCGCGTCTTCGCTATATTGAAGGTTCTGACGTAGATTATAACGATATCCGTCAACAAGAAGGTGCACGTCGTCTACGCTGGATCCAACTAATGCATAAATACAACGGCAAAATCGACGTCGCTGTCGGTCAAAAAATGCTAGGTGATACTTACGATGTCTATTTGAATAAAATTGATGCATCATCACGTAATATTTGTGCTGAATATGACAAAGATGCACAGCCGTATGTTTCTGATCCAGCAGCAGTATGGAACGTACCCTTTACGCCAGCAGGCTCAGTTGATGGTAAAGTTGCTAACAGTAATGATATTAAAAACTTAACCATCAGTGCTCGTTTTGGTCGTGCAAACGGTGCACCATTTGATGCTAAAGCCTTTATTAAAGCCCACCAGCAATGGGGTTGGCAGTCTGGTTATCTATTAAGCCGTCCATCAGAGCCATGGACTCAAATGAAGTTTATCTAAAAATAACTTCATATTCATATCACGGTTATTTAAATTCTGTTTCATTTAATAATCGTGATTTATGTAACGTAAAAAAAAGCCTCTTGGTAATGACAGGATTGATGTCATTACCAAGGGGCTTTTTCTCATCAACAGCTTATCTTGTTACAGTGTCACTAAAAGATCGAGTTCACTAGGTGATTCTTTTTTATGCTTAAGGTATACGTTAAATGTTGAGCCTTGACCGTCAATGGATTCAACCGTTATTTCTCCCCCTACATTAGCAACAATACTTTGGCTAACAGATAAACCTAACCCAGTTCCAGAGCGACGGGTTGTGAAAAAAGGATCAAAGATACGCTTCATATTATGTTCTGAAATACCACAACCATGATCGGTGATAGCAACCATTGCACCCAATATCACACCATAGTCATCAACCCAATCAGATGTGGTTATTTTCAATAGTCCTTTATCATCCATGGCGTGGATACCATTCATCTGTAAATTAACCAGTACTTGTAATAATTGATGGCGATTAACTTCAACACTACATTTAGCAGCTAGATTAACCTCAAATTGCACATCCATCTTTTTAGTACCCGAACGAACAAGTGTTAAGCTCTCTTCGACAATTAAGTTTAGATGATGCCATGTTATTTCATCTTGTACACCACCTTGACGACTGTATTGCAATAAGCTACGGGTAATATTTCGTATTCGATCAATTTGTAAATGGATCGCAATCAGTTCATCTTGAACATCAGCAGTATCATCACCTAGCTCTAATTGAATCAATTCAATATTACCTAAAATAACAGCAATTGGATTGTTTATTTCATGAGCAATACCTGCGGTCAATTCACCTAATGCCGCTAACTTTTCTGTTACCACAAGCTTTGAACGAGCTTGATGCAATAACCGTATATGCTGCTCTAATTCTTCAGTTTTCTGATGCAAACTCTTTGTCCGCTGTTCAACTTTATCCTCAAGCTCTATCGCTGTCAGTTTAATTAAACCATTACGCTGCTCAAGCTGATCCAACATCGAGTCAAATTGCTTACCCAGTATTTGCAATTCATGTCCATCACATAAATCTAATTTACCGACACGCTTTTTGAGTCCCATTTGAACCGCTTTCGCAACCTGATAGATCTTCTCAATCGGTAAAAATAAATCACGTGCGCCGCGATAAACAATAATACTGGTAAATAACAGCACGAATAAAATACTGACACTCATCTCAATAATATTAGTTAAATAGCGTTCAACTAACGGCCATTGCAAATAACCGGTATAAAGCATACCAACCACAGCACCATCATTACCATGCAAAGGTTCATAGGCTGAGACATACCAACTATCATAAACAAATGCACGATCAACAAAGGTTTTTCCTTGTTGTAACACCTGTTGCTGCACTTCTTTAGAAACACGAGTACCCACCGCACGACCAATAAGATTAGCGCTATCTAGTGGCACATTGGTACTTATGCGCACATCCCCCATAAACAAAGTAATAGTTCCAAGACTACCTTTAGGTAAAGTATCTGCGGCATAAACTAAATCACGAATCCGATCCACCAGCGATGTGCTGTTATTTAATAAAATACCACCATCTAAAATCCATTTAAGTTCGCCTTGCTGATTAAAAATTGGCACTAAACTGCGACTAACCAGTCCTTTTTGCTCAATCGTACCTTCTTTTAATAACGGTAATTGTGCTCGAGCAGGGAGATCCTGATTTAACTCAAACAAGGCACTACGATCTAACACTTGAAAAAAAGTTTGATCTTTTCCAGCTTGTAATAACTGTTGCTCTGAGGCTGAAAACATTCCTATATCAGCAACAGGATGTAATACCACAAAATCTAGCTTATATTGTTGATTTTGCTGATGTACCCACTGCCGTATTTTTTTATCATTAGATCTAAAGCGGCGTTGAAAGTCATAAGAATTAGCCAGTGCTTGCAGTTCCATTCGCTGCTCTTTTTTCAACAGCACCATACTATGATAAGCAACGGCTAAATCTGCTTTTACATTCATTAATGCATTCTGCCAGGTATACGTCACCGTCCAATAAAACGTAATCGCAATTAATGTTAATAACGTAAGAAAAATTGGCACAGAGGTCAGCACTAAAAGACGATAGCGGACCATGGTTTTAAAACGCCGTAACCACATCAAGACAAATGTTTTTATTTTCATCGCGGTACGACTCATAATAGTTCATCTGTCCATTCTTTATATTTACGCTCTAAGGTTTTTCTTGCCACACCAAGCTGACGTGCTGCTGCTGATTTATTACCGTCACTGGCATCAACAACCTGCATAATATGTGCTTTTTCAACTTCTTTTAATGTCCACGTAACTGGGTAGCAATATTGATCTTCACTGTCGTCGTGACATTGACATGGGCGTTGAGGATGAACTGCATTTAAATCAGCTTCTGCAGTAGTCATGGTATGTACACCTACAGCAGCAACAGCAGTAACCGGCAACGCATCCCCTTGCAATTCACGCCAATAATCAGCAGGCGGCTTACCTAATAAAATGCATCGCTCCATCATATTTCGTAATTCACGAATATTACCGGGCCAAGAATAGGCTTGCATCGCTAAAATATCTTCATGAGTCCAATTGATAGCTTTCATGCCTAAGTCTTTTGATAGCTGCGCCGTAAAATGATGACTTAATGATGGAATATCTTCAATTCGGTCACGTAATGATGGCAAATCAATAGTGAGCACGTTTAATCGATAATACAAATCACGCCGAAAACGGCCTTCTTCAACTTCACGTTTTAAATTACGGTTTGTCGCAGCAACAATACGTACATCAATTTGAATTTCTCGTTCTGAGCCGACAGGACGAATAGCTTTTTGTTCTAAGGCACGCAATAAAGATGATTGCATGGCTAGAGGCATTTCACCTATTTCATCTAAAAACAAGGTACCATTATTCGCCACTCGAAATAGACCTTCACGACTTTTCTTTGCCCCCGTAAATGCACCAGATACATGTCCAAACAATTCACTTTCAAGTAACTCTGGCGCAATAGCACCACAGTTAATTGGCACAAAAGGCCCGGTACGCTTACTTAATTGATGTAATGCGCGTGCAACTAATTCTTTACCAGTGCCAGATTCACCTTCGACTAATACAGCTGCAATTGATGGCGCAACTTGAGCAATGAGCTTTTTCATCTGCTGTGTTGCAGGTGCATCACCAATAATATTGACTGGATAGCTGCGCTCAACGTCACGTTGCAGTGCAAAATTTTGACGTTCCACTAATCGACGTTCAATACATCGATGCACTGATTGCATCATTTGCTCAAGATTAAACGGTTTAAGAATAAAATCTGACGCGCCTGCACGTAAGGCTTGAATAGCCGTCTCTAAATCAGCATAACCCGTCATAAATATCACATCACTACGACGCGTTGTTGGATCAAACGCTTCATGCCATTCAATACCAGAACGTCCTGGTAAATTGATATCAACAATCAACAAATCAAAATGGCAACGCTTACGAATTTCTTCAGCTTCTTCAATACTGCCGGCAGTATCGACTTGAGCAAATTTTTTACTTAAGGCTTTTTTTAAAATCGTGCGCATTCCTGGTTCATCATCAACCACTAATACAGAAACCGCAGTCCAAGATGAAGACAAACTAAAATCAGACATAGAGACATTTTAACCGAATATAATTTGCGACATTTTGTCTCACTGTTAATCATTAAGTCAAAATTGTTTTATCATTTCGTATAACTTCGGTTACCTTTGTCCTATTTTGATCACCATTTGATACCTAAATCACATAATTAACCTTATTGTTCAACATTTAAAAGATGGCACTTTACTTGCTTATAGCTGAGCAGCGTTATTTATTAAGGTGATATGAGTCATTTTGCCGCATTTATCCGGCTTCAAATACTGACAACTTTTCATCTCAACACTTTTTAATGTAAACCAATCGATCAGGAACGTTGATGAACTTATTAAAAACCACGTTAGTTATTCTTGGCTGCGCATCGGCAACAATGGCTTATGCAACCACAGAGACAGCGAATAAGACAGTACGCCTTGCTACTACCACCAGCACTTATCATTCAGGATTACTTGACTACTTATTACCTGTTTTTACTAAAGACACCGGCTACACCGTCGAAGTATTAGCCGCTGGTACAGGCAAAGCATTGCGTATGGGTGAGCATGGTGATGTTGATTTAGTCATGACCCATGCGCCACAATCTGAAGCGACATTTGTTGAGAAAGGTTATGGCGTTCTTCCACGTAATTTAATGTATAACGATTTCGTTTTAGTCGGCCCGAAGAGTGATCCGGCTAAAATCAAAGGTGATAAAGACGTTGCACATGCACTAAAAGAAATTGCAGCTGATAATGCAATATTTATTTCTCGTGGCGACGACTCAGGTACCAATAAAAAAGAACTCAATATCTGGGCACAAACGAAAATGGAACCAAACTTTGGTGGCTATAAAGCCGTAGGTCAAGGTATGGGCCCGACATTAAATATGGCATCAGAACTGCAAGCCTATACGTTAACCGATCGTGGTACTTGGTTAGCCTATGAAACCAAACTTGATCTTGAAATTATGGTTGAAGGTGATAAGCGTTTATTTAACCCGTACCAAGTTATTTTAATTAACCCTAGTCGCTACCCTGATCTTAATTACCAAGGTGCTAAAACATTCAGTGATTGGTTAGTTAATCCTAAAGCACAAAAATTAATCAATAATTACCAACGTCACGGCAAGCAATTATTCGTTGCTGATGCTCAAACGCTATAAACGGTAATATGTTCATTTAATATGATATTTCACCCGTAATGGTTTATTTAAAACCTAAATCATTACGGGATCACAGTTATCGCATTGAGTCTTAGTGCTAATAACATCAATGATGACATTATCAGTGCATTTTTTAGGTTAAAGCAAATATTAGCATGAACATTTGGCAGACAACTCAGCAAGCTACTCAACTTCTTTTTAGCGGCGATAGCGCACTCTGGAGCATTGTCGGGGTGTCATTTTCCGTTTCTCTTTTTGCCATCGCCTTAGTCGTTATCCCCTCTCTGCTCATTGCCTTTGCATTAGCTTATGGTAAATTCCCAGGTCGTTGGCTCACACTATCTTTAATGAATACATTGCAATCTGTCCCCACCGTGGTGATTGGTTTACTGCTTTATATGTTGTTATCACGTGCAGGGCCATTAGGTGATTGGCAAATGCTGTTTACCCAAAAAGCGATGATATTAGGCCAAGTATTAATCTGTTTTCCACTTTTAGTATCAATGATGCATGCTGCCTTTCAAAATAGTGATCGTCGAGCATGGGAGACAGCACTCACCTTAGGATCTAGCTACCCTCGTGCATTAATAAGTTTAATGTGGGAAAGCCGCTTTCCGTTAATTGCAGCCATTGTAGCCTCCTTTAGCCGTGTGATCACAGAAGTCGGTTGCTCAATGATGGTTGGTGGCAACATTTTAAATTCAACTAGAAATATTCCAACAGCAATTGCACTTGAGAGCTCAAAAGGTGCATTTGCTCAAGGTGTTGCCTTAGGAATGGTGTTACTTATTCTAGCCTTAGGTCTAAACTTTATTTTATCTATCGCCCGTGGCAAAGCTCATTTGCGAACTAACTAAGCCGAGGCCTTCATTATGACTCATGCATCCATTCAGGCACTCGACCTTTCCGTTCGTTTTAAAAGTCGACTGCTATTTCATATTCCACAACTTAATTTAGCACCGCGAGATGCTATCTATCTAACTGGTGATAACGGGGTCGGCAAAACAACTTTATTAAAAGTATTAGCGGGCTTACAAAAACCCACCACTGGTACGATTAATATTCATCAGCATACTTTTTTTAAACGCCTCTTTAGTGGTTGTTATGAAGGGAGTATCATCTACCTTCATCAAACCCCATATATGTTTGATGCCACAGTGTTTGACAATGTATGCTATGGACTACGATTCGCGATTAAAGATCGCCAAAAGCGCCGTAATGAAGCCATTAATGCTTTGCGAATGGTCGGCCTTGAAACCCTTGCTAATGAGCATGTATCCGTTTTGTCTGGTGGTGAACGCCAACGCGTCGCAATGGCACGGGCATGGGTACTTAAACCTAGTGTGCTATTAATGGATGAATCCAGTGCAAGCATGGATCAAGAGTCAATTAATCGCCAAGTTATTTTAGCGGAAGATTTATTGTCACGAGGCACCAGTTTAGTGATCACAAGTCACCAACAAAATGCACTCACTGCACTTTGTCGCCGCCAATGGACAATCAATGATACCCAGTTAATTGAACGAGCCGAACTCCAACTCGTTAAAGATATCAAAAACAATAAGGATAATTATGCCTACGCCTGAACAAACCCATTGGGTCATTTTAGCGGGTGGCCAAGCCAGCCGTATGGGAGGCAACGATAAAGGCTTGATTGAACTTGCAGGCCAACCGTTTATTCAACATGTTATTAATACCCTAGCACCACAAACGTCTCATATCAGTATCAACGCAAACCGTAACCAAGATCTATATCGCCAATATGGTGATGTTTTTGGCGATAATATTGAAAATTATCCTGGCCCTTTAGGTGGTATGCATGCAGCGCTACACCATATAGATAATGACTGGATTGGTTTTGTACCTTGTGATTGCCCACAATTACCTGCTGATTTAGTGGTAAGAATGACAGCAGCATGTCAACCTGATACCGATATTGCGGTGGCACATAATGGTGATTATATTCAACCCGTTGTAACACTGTTACATCGTCGTATTTTGCCTAAATTAGAAACATTTTTAGCTAATGGCGATCGCAAGATAATTTTACTTTATCGTCAATGTAATATGATTACGGTTGATTTCAGTGATCAAGCCGACGCCTTTATCAACCTCAACACCCCTGAGGAATTATCACAATTTGGAGTACGCCATGAGTCAAATTAACGCCTCTGTGCCTTTATTAGGCTTTGCTGCATTTAGTGGTACTGGTAAAACAACCCTTATTGAAGCCATGCTACCTAAATTGGTTCAACATGGCCTTCGCGTTGCGGTAATCAAACACGCTCATCATGATTTTGATATTGATCAGCAAGGAAAAGATAGCTACAGATTAAGAAAAGCAGGCGCGCACCAGATGCTTATCTCCTCTCGCTATCGTCGTGCATTGATCACTGAAACACCCACAGCAGAAGCAAGCTTACCGTCTTTAATTCGACAATTAGATCAAACTCAACTCGATCTTATTTTAGTCGAAGGCTTTAAAAAACTCGACTTTCCAAAGATTGAATTACGCCGCCAAGTCATTAATAAACCATGGCTATATCAAGACGATAACAATATCATTGCGATTGCAAGTGACACCAAAGCAGATACGACCTTACCGCAAATAAGCATTGATGATATCGAACAATTAACCGATTTTGTGGTGCAATTCAGTCGCCAATCATACCAGTACTCAATAAAAACGGTCAGTTGTGATGACGTTCAACCACAAAGGATGTTGTCGGTTGATGACGGTCGAAAACGTATTCTTGATCAGATAACAGTTGTTGATAATCCACAAACAGTTTCGCTAAAACAAGCACTTGGGCATATTGTACATACCGATATTCTTTCACCAATAAATGTGCCACAGCATACCAATTCAGCAATGGATGGCTATGCTATTCGCAGCGAAGATATTGATTTAAATAGCTATACCGTTGTCGGTCAAGTTCTTGCAGGACATCATTACCCTCACCCATTACAAGCAGGTGAAGCTGTTCATATAATGACAGGCGCTCCGGTTCCTCAAGGTGCCGATACCGTTATAATGCGTGAACAAGCACAACAAGATGGTGACACCGTCACGTTCAACCTAACCATGGGCGCGATTAAAGCAGGTCAAAATGTTCGCTTAGCAGGTGAAGATCTTGCTCTTGACCAAGTAGCCGTTGCTAAAGGCCAGACAATCACTGCGCCAGAACTTGGTATGATCGCATCACTGGGGTTAAGTACACTGACTATCAATGCGCCCTTGCGTATTGCTATTTTCTCAACTGGTGATGAAGTACAAGCACCAGGTGAAACACAACGCCAAAACTGCATTTATGATTCAAACCGCTACAGCTTATTTGCCTTATTAACCGGTTTGGGTTGTGAGGTGGTTGATTTAGGGATTATTGAAGACAGTGAAACCGCACTTGAAGCGACATTACGCCAAGCAAGCCACCAAGCCGATATGATTTTATCATCTGGTGGTGTCTCTGTTGGTGATGCTGATTACATCAAAACCGTACTTGATAAACTTGGTGAAATTAACTTCTGGCGGATCAATATGCGCCCAGGACGCCCACTAGCATTTGGCCATATTAATGATGTACCATTTTTTGGTTTACCCGGCAATCCTGTTGCCGTAATGGTGGCATTTTTACAATTTGTTGAACCTGCGATTCGCAAACAACAAGGCCATCAAAATTGGCAACCACAAACATATACTGCTGTTGCATCCGAGACGCTACGATCTCGTAATGGACGAACCGAATATCTACGTGGGTATTACCATTGGGATGCTAATGGCCGCTTGTCGGTAAAAACAATTGGCTCACAAGGTTCAGGTATTTTACGCTCAATGAGTGAAGCTAATTGCTTAATTGAAATTCCACCACAGCAAGAATATGCCCAGATTGGCGATAAAGTGACTGTTATTCCGCTTAATATACGCTTTTAGCCAATAAAACAGCGACTGCATAATGCCAAGCATTGCTCATATTGCTTGGCTTTTTTATGTCTACTACTATTAATATGTATTTCGTCAATATATGTATTTACATTAATATCATCTGGCTAGACCATTAAAGTGATATTTATGATGTAGAATAGCAGCAGTCTTATTTTTAGGTATTATAAGTAAACATGTTTTTAGATTCATATTATTCAAATAACGACGGTGAATTATCTTTTACTCGTGAGCAAGCAAGCCATTTTGCAAAACGTGTAGCCGGTGACTTTAACCCGCTTCATGATGAAGATAACAAGCGTTTTTGTGTACCTGGCGATCTGCTTTTTTCGGTTCTTCTAGCCAACGTTGGTCTTAGCCAAAAAATGCGTTTCGAATTTGCAGGCATGATCAATGAATCAAGCTGCCTACTTATAGACATTAAATCCCCGACAGAACTTGCGGTTATCGACTGTACGGGCAAAGTCTACATGGATGTGATACGCAGCGGTGAAACAACAAAGGATGAGGTATTAATTTCACAAGTTACTAAAAACTATGTGCAATTTTCAGGAATGAACTTTCCACACATTATGGTACCTTTGATGAAATCAAAAGATATCATGATTAATCCCACTCGCCCGTTAGTGATCTATGAATGTATGGAACTTGATTTCACACGTTTAGATCTTAGTGCGCCAACCGTTGAATTAACTGACTCTATTATTGAAGTTGAAGGCAAACGTGGTAGCGTAACGCTTCATTTCTGCTTTAAAGAAAATGGTGAAATCGTCGGTACAGGCAGTAAACGTATGCTGATGAGCGGATTAAAGCCTTATTGCCAAGATGGTATTGATGATTTAGTTTCACGTTTTAATGAGCGTAAAGATAAATTTAATGCAACTAATAGCTAAATAGCCAATCTGTTTTCTATAAAAAAGCCCAATTAGCACTTATCTTTCTTATTGATAAGTATCAATTGGGCTTTTTTGTCTTACTGTTTTTTAGAACAATGACACTACGTTATTATTAATCACTCAACGTTGACACTAATTCAGACGCGAGTGGTAAATACAATCGAGACCGTAAACCGGGATTATTATCACTAAAAACCAATTCACCATTATGACGAATCACCACCGCCTCCACTAACGATAACCCTAATCCAAACCCTTGATGAGTTCGACTACGATCGGCACGAAACATTGGCTCACGAATTTTCTCTTTGTCTTCATCAGACACACCCATACCATTATCTGTCACAACAATACCAAAATGATCAACAATGACATTAATGACACCGTGCTCAGGTGTATATTTAATCGCATTTTCAACCAAGTTATAAACAGCTCGAAATAATAAACTTGGCTCACCTTGCAACCGGTATGGTTGATCCTCTCTAAATGTGAGTCGCTGTTTTTTTTCATCTGAAATAGGCAATAAAAATTCAACCACGTCACGGCACACTTGAGATAAATCGACCCACTCTTTATCAATCTGCTGCTTACCACTGTTTAAATTAGCAATTTCTAGCATGCCATTAAACATACTCAACAATACTTCTAAATCATCATGACAGGCTGCTAATTCATCCGTATATGGTTCAGTTGGTTGGGTTAACAATCGCTCGAGACGTAATTTCATTCGCGCAATGGGTGTACGTAAATCATGTGCCATACCCACAGAGAGTGCTTTTAACGATGTTTCTTTTTTCTCGACCTGTTCAATCAAAAAATTCAGATGAATAGTTAACACATCGAATTCATCATCATTGCTACTAACTGGTAGCTTGACTCCTTTTTCACCTAAAATAACTCGATTCATACCCTGATTAACACGGGCTAACTTCTTTAAGATTACAATTGCAAACAGTGAAGCTCCTGCCAACATAATAATGACTGGCACAGCTATTCCAGATAACAGCATCGGGATAACAGTCTGGCGATAGGCTTGCATAAATTGCGGGTTAATTTTTATCTCTAATTCCATCCCTCGTGGTAGCTTTACCACTTGAGATAGCTGCGTTGTTTTTCCTCGACTAAAAATAAATGACGCTGCAGGGTAACTTGCCACCTCATCAACAACAGGTTTTGTTGGTTGTATAATATAACTAAATGTGGTGTTGTTTTTGCTACGTTGCGTTATCGTTTTATAAAGTTCGGCGCTATTACCTTTGTTGAGCATCATCGTAAACAAATTAGCTTCATTGACTAAATCACGTTTTAATTGTTGGTGGTAAAACGTCTCTGAACTAACCACTACCTGATTAATAAATAAGATGAAAATAAAAGCAACACAGGTAATAAAATACATCAACACTTTAAAAATAGTTGATCGCGACAGGTTTTCAGGCCCGGCGTAAGACATAACCCGCCCCTCGAACAGTGTGAATTAAACTAGGCTCTCCTTCAGATTCTAATTTTTTTCGCAAATTGGCAATATGAACATCAATCACGTTGGTTTTTGGGTCAAAATGATAACTCCAAACGGATTCAAACAAGCTCATTCGAGAAACAACACTTTCAACATGTTCCATTAAATATTGCAGTAATAAAAACTCCTTCTGCTGTAAATTAATCAACCGAGACCCTCGCCATACACGGTGCGATTTTATGTCTAACCTTAAATCATCATAACTGTACTCAGAAGAGACAGTCGCTACGGTTTGCTTTCGTTTAACCAAAATATTAGCGCGCGCAACAAGCTCTGCTAATGCAAACGGTTTGGTTAAATAATCATCACTTCCTGCTGTTAGCCCTGTAACACGATCTTCAACACTGTCCATCGCACTTAATATTAATACTGGTGTTTGGTTTTCAGTAGCGCGCAACGCAGCAAGAACCTTTAAGCCATCAAGTTGTGGAAGCATGCGATCTAACACAATTAATTGATACTCACAGCTAGTTGCCATCATTAGTCCTTGATGACCATCTTCTGCTTCATCTACAACAAATCCCTGCTCACGTAATCCTCGAGCAACAAACTCACGCGTTGTTAGATCATCTTCAATTACTAATATTTTCATTAATTATTTATCACTCATTGGCTCTATGTTGCTTATTTAGATGATTATACACAGTCCATCGATGCTTTTTTAGATATAAAAAAACGGCCTACCAAAGGTAGACCGTTTGACGCGATCATAGGGGGAAGTTATGAAATCGCGAATACTGTATTTTGCTTAATCAATGATGCTTACAGTGCTTTCATTTGGTTAGCAATAATTTCAGCTTGTGGACCAATAATAACTTGAAGGTTATTTGAACCTACGTTTACTACACCCTTCGCACCTAGTTGCTTTAGCTTAGCATCATTGATGATTGAGCGGTCAACAATACCTAGGCGAAGACGTGTAATACAAGCAGAGATATCAGTTAGATTATCTTTACCACCTAGTGCTTCTAGGTATTGTACAGCTAAATCTACCTTGCTATCAGAGTCTGGGTTTGAATCTTCTTCTGGTGCATCTTCACGGCCTGGTGTTTTAAGATTAAACATCTTAATTGCGCCAACAAATACCACAAAGTAAATCGCACCAACCACTAGACCCATTGGAATAATTTCCCATGAGTTATGCGCTGCTGGCGCATTGTAGTTTAGAATGTAGTCAATTAAGCCAGAAGAGAAGCTAAATGCCATGTGAATGTTAAGCATTGATGCTACAACAATACTAACACCCATTAGAATAGCATGTACTACATACAAGCCAGGTGCTAGGAACATGAACATGAATTCAATTGGTTCAGTAATACCAGTTAAGAATGCAGTTAATGCTACACTCAATAACATACCACCAACAACTTTCTTATTCTCTTTCTTAGCCGTTACATAGAATGCTAATGCTGCACTTGGAAGACCAAACATTACTACAGGGAAGAAACCACTTAGAATACGTCCAGCTGATGGGTCACCAGCAAAGAAACGCGAGATCTCACCCGTAACAACCTGACCAGTCGCAGGATCTGTGTAGTTACCAAATACAAACCAAACCATACTGTTTAGGATGTGATGTAGACCAAGTGGAATCAATAGACGGTTAGCAACACCGTATACAAACTCACCAGGAACACCACTAGTAAGAATCCACTTACCTAAATGGTTGATAGCATCTTGCACAGGAGGCCATACAATGCTAAATGCAAAAGCAAGCACCAATGCAACTAAACCTGTGATGATAGGAACAAAACGCTTACCACCAAAGAAGCCAAGGAACTCTGGTAATTTAATTGCATGGAAACGGTTATACAATAGACCCGCACACACACCAATAATAATACCGCCAGCGACACCAGGGTCGACATCAGCATTAAGGGTTTTCATAGCAGCCATCATAATGAAGTAACCAACTGCTGCTGCGATTGCTGCTGCTGCTGAGTTATCTTTCGAGAAACCACCAGCAACACCCATTGCAAATAACAGTGCTAAGTTAGTAAAAACTGCCTGACCACCAGCTGCAATAAAAGGTATATTTAGTAGATCGGGTTGTCCAATACGCAATAGAATACCAGCAATAGGCAATACTGCGATTGGAAACATTATCGCGTTTCCGAGCTTTTGGAAATGTCCAAGAATACTCATTCCCTTCTCCATATCATCACATCAAAATTAATAAACAACATATGTTGTTTAAGCATGCATTAACCATACAGTAGTTAGCTAAACTTAGTTTAGGATAAACATTAAGTTTTCTTAATGTTTGCTCTATTTCACGTGACAGCCTTCACAATTTGAGAAAGATCACGATAACACTATAAAAAAAGTTACAAAAATTACATTTTATTAACTCAATATTTTGTTAATTATTCTCCTTTAATTTACTTTATTCATGTTACTAAAATGAGAAAGATGAACCTTACCTGACAAATAAGCATAGAATAAGTTATACAACGATATTCTTAATGACATTCGGTATAATTTATGCGAAAACAAGCTTTAGTTTTAAACCATGAAAAAATGTCAATTTTATGACAGTTTACTTGTTTTTTTGTGGCTTACTTAATAATTATATAATGACAAGATTGAACTTTCTCCATGATGACTTTTATATCCCAAAAATTACCTAACTTTATTGCATTAGCGTTATTTGCCATATTGCTTTTTATTGCTATCCATATAGTGCCAATACCAGCATTAACGACACCAGTTAGTAATGCTGCAGGCATATCATTTGCTTTATTAACAGACAGTGCTGGTAGTCCGTTCTTCCTTATCACTGCGGCATTGCTTTGCCTTATACCTGTCTTTTTAAAGTTACCTAAAAAAACCATCACTAAAGTATGGATTCAATTTGGTATTCTGCTTGTATTAAGTTTCGCCACTAAGACAATATTAAAACACGAGACTGCAATTCCTCGTCCTTACACTTACGAACTACAAGCCTTGCACCTTGTTGATTCACCTGCCGATTTCTATTCATTAGACTCTGCAGCAAAAGAGACTATTGTAAAACAAGCTGGAACATATATTAGTCCTTGGCGCTTACGCAGTTGGGAAGGTGAAACCAACTATTCATTCCCTTCAGGCCATACTATTTTTGCAGCTATCTGTGTGCTTTTCTGGGGTGGGTTCTTTATTCGTAGAGGTAATTATCTAGTTGCTGGTGGATTAATCATTTGGGCGACAGGGGTTGGCATTAGCCGTTTATGGTTAGGCATGCACTTCCCTTCTGATGTAATGGGCTCAATACTTTCAGCCGCTATACTGTATTTCTTTATCCC
This sequence comes from Photobacterium andalusiense, assembly GCF_900185625.1. Taxonomy (GTDB): domain Bacteria; phylum Pseudomonadota; class Gammaproteobacteria; order Enterobacterales; family Vibrionaceae; genus Photobacterium; species Photobacterium aquimaris. The sequence continues at coordinate 775,101 of NZ_FYAJ01000001.1, read as the reverse complement.
TGAATGGGATGAACATGCTAAGAAAAAAAAGAAATAATCTAACACTCTAGCAATTTAAAAAGGCTCATCACAATAATGCGATGAGCCTTTTTTATAGGTTAATATTTATAACCTTAGCATAGTGAGACTATCGTTAACTTGGCGTTGGAGTATGTTCATATTCAACAACTAGCTTATTACCCTCATAGGTGACTTTTTTAATCTCGCCATCAAATATAAAAGTGTTTTTTACGACTGAATGATTGAGTGTGCCTTTCTGTACTGCTTCACGTAATGAGGGAAGTATTAGCACTGGATCAATATTTAAAATACGGCAAAATTCGTTCACAAACTGATGTTGGATGACAGTATCACCCCGTAAAATGTCTGAAAACTCAAGTTGCGTTAACCCTAGCTTTTTAGCCATTTCAATTTGAGTAATACGCATTTTTGCTTTGTAGCTCATCCATGTATCATGCAAAACTTGACGATCTTTTTCAGTATATGCCATTTTCTTTCCTAAACGCTTTCAACGTATTGAATAAACCCATCGTTATTCATTCCACTGCGCGAGCGTAAATTTAAACGAATTGATTTTCTTCATCCATAAATTAGCTGTAAGAATATGTGTCTCATTATTCATGCACTAAATGTAATAATGGTGATTTAATACTTTATTACAAGTTATTTATTGTTGAATCGCATATTAAAATTATAATGCTCGCTCATTATTAGGATTGTTAGCATAAAAATGATACGTCATTGGTTATATTTTATTGTGTATAGTTTGCTTATCGTAACTGTATTTACTAATACAGCGTATGCTTACACCACAAAAATAATGCCAGCACCCATGTCGAATTGCAGTATGGAACATAGTACCTGCTGTGATAACACTGATGGTATCGTAACTAGTTCAATAATCACTACTGATTCAGCGTACTCTCATTGCAACGATGATTGTAATAGCGAGTGCTCATCACAGCACCAACCGGCTCTACTGCCTAACTTTAACTTTCTATCATGCAATCACACAGAAAGTCTTACTAATGCGCAGTATCAACTTACTCGTTATTACCATGAACCATTACTAAAACCACCGATGGTATGAATGTTATTCCAACTTTAGACGCTTAACTTACATCATCTATATTGCACTATTTACCTTCTAAAAGTGCAAAAACGTTACATTTTAGGAATGTCATCATGATCATCAAACATACGTTACTTGCCCTTACTGTTTTTATTTCAGCCACAGCAACAGCTGAAACTGCACCTATTATCAAAGGTACGAATTACTTGTCACCATATTGTGGCTGCTGTAAGGAATGGGTAACACATATGAAAGATAACGGCTTTGAATTAGAAAATGTTTACCAAGAAAACTTAACACCAACAAAAATTAAGCTAGGTGTATTACCTCAATATGCATCTTGTCATACCGCACAAATTGAAGGTTATACTTTTGAGGGCCACATTCCAGCGGCTGACATCAAGCGTTTTCTTGCTAAAAAACCAACCCGAATGAAAGGACTTGCAGTAGGCGGAATGCCGATGGGATCACCTGGTATGGAGTATGGTGATCAAAAAGATAGTTATAGTGTGGTTGCTTTTGATGACAAAGGTCGAACTATGGTATGGGCTCGACATAATTAATCGTCCCACCTAGCTAATTAAACAAACAAGCCCGCTTTTATCTGCCGTTACTCATAAGACGTTAACAGAATAGCGGGCTTTTTTATTTTGCAGCTTTACTGAAATAGTGCTCGATTAGGATCATCATTTTGAGCCCATAACGGCTCTAATTCGCGTTTTTCAAAATAAATCTGTAATCCATTGAAATAAGTAAAAGCAGTAAGCTCTGATTCTTTACTGAAATGTTCAAAAAACACCTCTTCATACTCAGCTAATTCAGCTAATGTTTGAATTCCACGGCTTAACGCCCATTGAATGGCATGTGGTGCAATCATAGTGCGATATAATATTAATTCTTTAATTTCAACTAAAGCAATATCCCGTTGTGCAGTTGTAGAATGTCGATGTGGTAACGCGTTTGCTTGTTCTTCTGCTAATAATGCCCGTAAACTAGCTAGACTTGATTCTCGCTCTGCTGGCGAATAGCCGTAAGTTGTTTTACAAAAACGTAAGGCATAAGTCATTTTTTCACGTCCAACCAGCTCAACCACCTGCTCAAGATATGGCTGTGGAATAGCATATAAAGCTGCTAATTGAGTTACGGCATGATTTAAACTGGTATAAATAATACCATCATATTCAAACTGAAATGTTGTAGTTACATCGTAACAAGGTAACCCATCAATATAAATCGGCCAACCGCTGTAGTTCACTCGCTCTTTAGCTATCTCAAACATCTTCCATCCGCTAATACGAAACCCTTCTAACGCTTTACCATCCATTTCTGACGATTCAAGCTCTTCTTTGGTCCAATTAACACCAATCTGTAGATGTTTATGATATTTCTTATGGAGCTGTTGTTTCACTTTGTCGCGCAGTAAATCTAAACTACTCACCTTTACCGCATTAGCAAAACTAAAGCACTCTTGGCAACATGGCAACATAATCGGTAAAGTTTGATTATCATAATTTGGAACAGCCATAAATGCATAACTGTCAAAATACGGCTCACCACAGAACCAACAGGTATGGCGATAGTCAAAAGGCACATCAATATTATGGTATGAAGAAGTCATTTATCTGCTATTTGTGATTGAAAATACATTGAGTATGATGCAAAGGCTGCCGTTCAACAACAAGCTGATTATTACTCACGAAGATTATGGATCATTTGTTTTGCTAGTTGTTGAAATAGTGCAATCTCATCAATGCTAATATTGTGAGTTATTTTTTCTTGCAACACAAAATCTATATCCGCTAATTTTTTTATAATTTCTATACCGCTATTCGTCACGCACAAGTATGAACTACGCTTATCTTGTGGGTTCGGTGCTTTACTGATAAATCCTTTATCTATTAACGTGCTAAGTAAACGTGTAATTTGTGCTTTATCACGATCTAATACTGTTGCTATGTCGATTGCTGTGCAAGGTGTGATGTTATTAATTATTTTAATCACACGTACATGCATTGGTGTAATATCAAGATTTAGCTGTTCAATCTGTTGATGTAATTGCCGTTTTAATGCATGTACCAATTGAAATAAATTATCTAAGGTTGTGTTGTTAACCATAACTAGCTCCTATCCTTCCTTTATGTAGTTGACAATGTCAATCACACTGCCTTATAGTTGACATTATCAACTACGTTAATGTTTATTTCAAATAGGATTTTATTTATGTCTGATAAAAATACTCACGAAAATGGTTATCGCATTACTATTGAAGAATTACAGCCTAAAAGTGCCATTCCAAAAACAATTCAATTTGAATTTCAAGATAGAGAAGACCTGTTTAATATCATTGATAATTTAAAACAAAATAGCGGTTTAGAGGAAGTTCAAGCAACAAAAATAGGTGTTTCATTACGGTTATTAGGTCCAATATTAATGGCAAACCGCAAGCATCCTCTCTTTATAGATTTTATGCCTTACTTTAAAAATTTTATGTTATTACTCAAAAATACAGTTAAAAAATCACCTACAAATAAATAACATCATTTGATTAAGTATTCGTTTATAAGACTAACCAGCACATAGCATCAAGATCGTGCAATAATAATGTTATATCTGTCTAACTACTGATTTTATTTGCTTGCCAGTTTCACTGTTTTACTTACACTCGCGCGACATTTATTTTGTTCGTGAACTTTACATGAAAAACATTCTGGTTAGCTCAATGTTAGCCTCAACATTACTATTAAGCGGCTGTGTTACTTTTCCTACATCTGAATCTAATCAAGTCAATGTGATTTGGGATGATGTAAAAGCAATAGAGAATTGTCAACGCTTAGGAATAGTATATGGCTCTGAAGGTCATTTTTATGATTACTGGTTCCATGCTGATAAAGATATGGTTTGGGGAACATTAAATCAAATGCGTAGTAAGGCTGCTGAATTAGGTGGAGATACAATCTATCTCTACCAGTCACTTGATTTCTCAAGTTCAGTAACCATGTTTGCCAATGCGTATTTATGTAACAGCGCTCCAGCAAAACCAGTCGTAAACAAACTGTAATAAAATAGACCTAAGAATAGCCATTTATATTAATGGCTATTCTAGAGTGCTTATGGTTTGTTTGACAATACATCAGTAATATCTTGAGCAGTATGACGTTCGGGCAATTGCTCCCACACTTCCCCCCAAGTTCGATTTACGATTCGTCCTCTTTGTACCGCGGGTCGATTAAGTATCATTGTTGCCCAACGTTGAACATGGACATAGCTTGCCACATCAAGAAACTCACCAGCATTATACAAAGAGTTTAATACAAGGTTGCCATACCAAGGCCAAATAGCGATATCAGCAATACTGTATTCATTACCTACGATATATTGATTATTTGCTAGTTGTTTATCAAGTACATCTAACTGGCGTTTTATTTCCATCGTAAAACGATTAATCGGGTATTCAAATTTTTGTGGCGCATAGGCGTAAAAATGCCCAAAACCACCACCAAGATAAGGTGCAGAACCTTGTAGCCAAAATAGCCAATTCATCACTTGCACACGATCATTACCTGAGCGAGGTAACAGAAAATCAAATTTTTCAGCCAAATAAACCAGAATTGAACCTGACTCAAATACATTAACGGCAGGGGTTTCTGAATGATCAACTAAAGTAGGAATTTTAGAGTTAGGGTTTATATCAACAAAGCCAGATGAAAATTGGTCGCCTTCAGAAATATTAATTAAATGGGCATCATAATCTGCATCCAGTTTTCCAGCTGCTAATAACTCTTCAAGCATAATTGTTACTTTTTGCCCGTTCGGTGTACCCATAGAATAAAGCTGCAATGGATGCTTACCGATCGGTAGTTCTTTATCATGCGTTGCACCTGACACTGGGCGATTAATCTGTGCCCACTGACCACCATTATTATTATCAAACTTCCATTGTTGTGGTGGGACATATTGATTGGTCATATTAACTCCTAACAACTGTTATTTGTTTACTTATAGTCGAATTGGTTACGCTATTGTTGATCTGCAATGATCATATCAACAAGATTCATCATTAACTTTGAATTCATTTTGGGCTTTAAATATAACGGATTATACGGCACACCTGTTCTATCAATATATGCAGCACTTAAACCTGCCGATAATGCACCATGTGTATCCCAATCATGGGTTGCGACTAAACATAATTGTTCTTTTGGTTGATGTAGCTTTTGAGCTGCAAATTCATAAACAACAGGATCAGGTTTAAAACTTCCCGTTTCTTCTACTGAAATAATCTCATCGAAATAATCTGTTAATTGAGCATTTTCTATTTGTGTTGTAATAAGGGTTAATGATGAATTGGATAAAGCAGCCACTTTAAAACCATGTTGACGCAATTTACTAAGAGCAGGCTTTACATCAGCATAAGCCGCTAAGTTTGAGAAAGCGCCAACAAGCTCTGTTCGTTTATCTTCTGTTAGTTGAACCTTATAACTAGCAGCAATCGTATCAAGAGTAATGCGGGCTAACTCAGCAAAATCGCTTTTCACCATTGTTGTAATACAAACCGTAGAAAGATGTAATAACTTGGAAAACCATAACGACAGCGCATCTTCGCGACCAAACGTTGCCTGAAATCTTGATTGTAAAGTACCTAAGTTTAGAACCGTTTCATTAATATCAAAAAGTATCACTTTCTTGTTCATATAATTACTCTTTACAATAACTTTAAACGCTTAAATGATATCCTTATCGTCGAATAACCATTCTTAACATTGATAATTCAACTTGTCCAATATTCTAATAACCAACCCTAAACCCTTTTACCTTTGACGTATTTTTACTCTCTACATTCAATTTTTACGACTAATTATCAATCCCCTATCGCAATTAATATCAATTCTCGCAGTTATCACAATTCCATACTTGTAGAATGAGGTCATAAAGCGGTAAAATATGTGCCCTCTTTTAGTCATGAGTATGTTTAATGTCAGAACAGAAGCGAAAGGCCCTCAAGAAAATTGCAAAATGCCTTGAGTTGGGTAACTCAGCAAATGTAAACGAAGCCGCCCAAGCCATTCGTATGGCTCACCGCCTCATGCTCAAATATGGTCTAGAAAAAGACGATATTGAATTCATTAAGATGGGCAAAACCAAATCAAAAACACTATTACCAACAGATATTAGTTCACAAATTCTAAAAATCATTCGTGGTATTAATCGTCGTTTTGGGGTTGAGTGCGTTCTAACTAACTATAAAGGGTTAAAACAAGCTGAGTTTATTGGAACTGCTGAGCGTGCTATTTTTGCAGCCTTTGCCTTTGATATTGTTTACCGTGAAATGAATCAACAAACAGGTCAATTCCGTAATAGCTTTGCTGGTACCGGTACAAGCACAGCAGAAGTAACGCGTCGCGTATCATCCTTTCTCGCTGGTTGGCTTGAAGGCGCATTAGAAAAGTTACCCGTATTAAATACTGATGATGATCATGACCAACGTATGGCCAACTATATCGATAAACAGTTTGAAAATTTAGATCGTGAAACGTTTAAAAAGCAACTTCAAGAAGCAATGAAAGCATTAACAGATGATTACGAAAAAGGCATGAAAAAAGGCCGTTCTATTTCTGTTAACCGCCCTGTTGGTGGCACAAGTGCACAACAAGAGCTCAAACGCTTAAACTAAATTTATCGTTTTTAAACAAAAAAGTCGCTTATGCGGCTTTTTTTATAAAAATTGATTGTAATAACCAGTCATAGCAATAAATGTCCTCTTATTATTTACCAATAAACCATACGAATTGAACAATAAAAACACCATTAAACTTACCTTATTGGTATCTGCGCGTAGCTTTTTGAACAAGTCGTTTAAAAAAACGGCAAAAGAATCTATTTCAATGTAAGAACATCAAAGAAGTGAGATTTGTCTCTCATTTTTATGATAGAATGAATCAAAATCCCTTATTTCTATAGCCTTTAGACATGAAATTTCCTGGTCAACGTAAGTCAAAGCATTACTTCCCTGTCAATGCTCGCGATCCATTGGTTGTTCAAATTCAACAAGAAAACCCATTAGCTAAATCACATCTTGTTGGCGTCGGCCAAACGATTGTTGATATTGAAGCCCGTGTCGATGACGACTTTTTAGCCAGACATGCTCTAAGTAAAGGCCACTCATTAGTTCTTGATGAAGATAAAGCGGAACTGCTGTATCAAGAATTAAAAGATCGTAAATTAATCAGCCATGAGTACCCTGGTGATACAATAGGTAATACGTTACATAACTATTCTGTATTAGCTGATGATAAATCAATTTTACTTGGCGTAATGAGCAAGGATCTTAAAATTGGATCTTATGCTTACCGTTACCTTTGTAATACTTCTAGCCGTATTGATCTTGACTACTTACAGCCTGTATGTGGGCCTATTGGTCGTTGTTATACGCTGATCACCAAAGATGGTGAGCGTACGTTTGCGATCAATGAAGGTCAAATGAATCAGCTACGTCCTGATAGCATTCCTGAATGTGCATTTAAGCAAGCTTCTGCTCTAGTACTTTCTTCTTATTTGGTTCGCGGTAAACCTACCGACCCAATGAAAGATGCAGCACTTAAAGCTATTGAATTTGCTAAAAAGAATAATGTACCGGTAGTACTGACTCTTGGCACTAAATACGTTATTGAAGACAAACGTGAATGGTGGATTGAATTCATCAAAGAACACGTTACGTGTATCGCAATGAACGAAGAAGAAGCCGAAGCACTTACAGGCGAAACAGATCCACTAATGGCTGCTGATAAAGCACTAGAATGGGTTGATATGGTATTGTGTACTGCTGGCCCTGCTGGTCTTTATATGGCTGGTTACACTGATGATGAGCTAAAACGAGAGTCAACGTTGCCGTTATTGCCAGGTCAAATTCCTGAATTTAATAAATATGAATTCAGCCGTCCAATGGCAAAAGCAGACTGTGAAAACCCTATTCGTGTTTACTCACATATTGCCCCTTACCTTGGTGGCCCAATGGAAATCAAAAACACCAACGGCGCTGGTGATGCTGCACTTTCTGCGCTATTGCATGATATGTCAGCAAACCGTTTCCATAAAATTAATGTGCCTAACTCTGCAAAGCATACTGCACAGTTTTTATCGTACTCTTCATTCTCTCAAATTTGCCAATACTCAAACCGCGTAAGTTACGAAGTGCTAATTCAACACGCACCTCGCCTTTCTCATGGTTTACCTGAACGTGAAGATTGCTTAGAAGAAGCATACTGGGAACGTTAATCAACACTGATTACCTCCTTCAAAAAAGAGCGAATTTTCGCTCTTTTTTTATGGTTGTTATTTTGTCATATCTTCCATCATCTAAATATTAAACCTTCGCAACTGGATTTAAAATAATAACCTCACTCACAATAACAACTGTAAATAACATACCTTCCCGCTAGTGTTTAAATAAATTTAATTACTTGATTAATAATAAAAAATAGAATTAACCGTAATAAATGATTCATTTTTTGTGCATTTTTGTGGGCTATTGATAATTTAATAACAACTCTTAACTAAGATCACATTGTCGACATTCAATCAACAGCAAACTGTGACCAAGTTAAAGGAAAAGCTTTTCGTCACTATATTTTAGTAAAACTTTTACTAAAATTCACTCCATGTTAACTAAGTTGATGGCATTAACACCATTAAGTTAGTAGTTTCTTTCTCGCAACTTTTGATAACACATTCATTGCTACCCAGAGTTATCATGGAAATGATTCAACGGAGGATATTATGTCTGAATCTATGCGCGGTACGATTGGAAAGTTTGCTCTATTGTCTATGACATTTGCAGCAGTATTCAATGTCCGTAATATCGTTAATAACAACATCGAGTTAGGGTTAAGTTCAGCACCCATTTTTCTTTTTGCTACACTCGTTTATTTCATTCCTTTTGTTTTCATCATTGCTGAATTTGTCTCTGCCAATAAAAACTCTGAATCAGGTATGTATGATTGGATCAAACAACCGCTAGGTACCAAAGCGGCTTACATGGGTTCATTTTTATACTGGTTTGTAAATCTATTCTGGTTTATCTCATTGTTACCTAACGTTATTGCTTATGCATCTTATGCAATGCTGGGCTATGAATATGCGTTCTCGCCAATGGTAACATCGATGATTTCGATTGTTTTATTTGCCGCCGCTACCCATATCTCAACCAAAGGTGCATCTTGGCTCGGTAAGATTTCAGAAATCGTTGCTTATGGTGTTTTCGCTCTTTTTGCCATTTACGTTATTGGTGCCTTAATGGCATTAAACGGTGATACACCACCAGCAGAACCAATCTCTTTAGAAGCCATGACCCCAACCATTAATTGGGCAACATTGGGCATTATGTGTTGGATTTTCCAAGCTGCTGGTGGCGCAGAAACTGCAGCCGCATACTTAAACGATGTCAAAGGTGGTCAGAAGTCATTTATTAAAGTGATCATTGCTGCTGGTGTACTTATTGGTAGTATGTACGCCATTGGCTCTTTATTGGTTAACGTATTTGTTGCACGAGGCGACTTAACTTACTCTGGCGGTATGGTTGAAATCTTTACTGGCATGGCACATTACTTTGATATTTCAGCGCCATTAGTCGGTCGTTTTGTTGGTATCGTACTGTTTATTGCTATGTTTGGTGCGATGATGATGTGGACTGCAGCACCGGTTAAAATTCACTTTTCAGAAATTCCTGAAGGAGTATACGGTGAAAAAACAACTCAGCTTAATAAACACGGTGTCCCTGTACGTGCGGCTTGGTGGCAATTTGGGTTTGTATTAGTGATGCTAATTGCTAACGGATTTGGCTCAGAGTCAGTTCAAGAAATGATGAGTACAGCAATTAACTTAACTGCGGGTACTGCAATGTTACCACCGATCTTTATTATGGTAGCTTACTTTGTATTCCGTCTTAAACATGATGATACTCCACGTGATTTCCGTATGGGCTCGCGTCTATTTGGCATGGGTATGGTGTCAGTACTGATCGTTATCTTCATCGTAAGCATGACAGCTTCTGCTTTCCCTCCTGGTGTCGATCTTGTTAAGGCATTCTTTATCAATGTGTTTATGACAGCTGTATTTGCAGGATTAGCTTACTTGTGGATTTATCGGTTTGAGAAAAAAGCAGCTCAAGCATCACCATCAATAAAGAGTAAAATTGCAACACAAACGCACTAATTAAGCATATTCCCCCAAAAACAAAAGGCCGATGCGGTTATCGCATCGGCCTTTTCATTTATAGGGTTTGTATTGCTACAAAATTAAGTGTCTAGCACTCATTAATGGCATTACGAACTCGCTTATCAGAAATAGGATACGGTGTTCCTAACTGTTGAGCAAAGAAACTCACCCGTAGCTCTTCTATCATCCAGCGAATTTCTCTGACTTTATCAGGTACCGGCTGCCCTTTCGGAATCTTATTTAACAGCTCTTTGTATTCATTAACTACTGATTCTATTTTCAGAACATGTACCCGATCTTTATTTGGATCAATCGGCAATTTTTCCATACGGCGCTCAATAGCACGCATATAACGTAAAATATCAGGTAAACGCTTCCAGCCACATTCAGTTGCAAAGCCTTTAAATATTAAGCTCTCAATTTGAGCTTTGATATCTGACATTGCAAACGCCATTCGTAAGTCAATACGACCTTTTAAACGCTTAGAAATATTAAATGCCGTTGTTAGAATTTCTTCTACTTGCTTAGCGATTTCAACTACAGTATCGCCAAGCTCTGCACGAACATATTCTTTCAATGCTTCAAAAGTTTCTGGCTGCCACGCTAAACCGCCTTTTTGTTCAATCAGCTTATCAATGCCACACGCAATACAGTCATCAATTAAATCAAGCACACGTCCGTATGGGTTAAAATACAAACCTAACTTCGATTTATTTGGCAAGTTTGAGTGCAAGTATTTAATCGGTGACGGTACGTTTAATAAAATCAAACGACGTTGACCTGCTTGCATTGCGTTGTGTTGCTCTTCTTCGGTTTCAAACAGTTTGATACCAACTGAATCTTTGTTATCTGTTAACGCAGGGAACGCTTTAACTTCAAAGCCTCCACGCTTTTGTTGGTAACGCTCAGGTAGCGCACCAAAGCTCCACGTCTTCAAACCCTCTTGTTCAATGTCATCATCAGCAACTTGCGATAAGGTCTCTTGTACTTTTTCTTTGAGGTTATCTTTTAGACCATAAATATCTTTGCTTTCACGTAGCTTACGATTGTGATGGTCAACTGCGCGATAAGTGATCTTAAGGTGATCAGGGATCTGGTCTAATTTCCAATCTTCACGAACAAGAGTCACACCCGTCATTCGTTTCAGTTCTTTCTCTAATGCGTCTAGTAATGGCATCTCCATTGGCTTAACACGCGCAAGAAATGCATCGGCATAATTAGGTGCTGGAACAAAGTTACGTCGTAACGTTTTAGGTAATGATTTAATGAGCGCAACCACGAGTTCATGGCGCAAACCAGGGATTTGCCAATCAAAGCCATCAGGCTTCACTTGGTTTAAAATCGCTAGTGGTACATGAACCGTCACACCATCGTTATCTTCACCTGGCTCAAACTGATAGCTTAATTTAAGCTTCAAGTTTCCTTGATGCCAGAAGTTAGGATAATCAAGATCTGTTACATGGCTTGCATCACCACGGAACAACATTTCACGTTCAAAGTTAAGCAGTTCAGGGTTTTCTTTTGACGCTTTTTTCCACCAGCTATCAAAATGACGCCCAGAGGTAACTTTTAAATCAATACGCTGATCGTAAAAATTAAACAACTCATCATCATCAATCAAAATATCACGGCGACGAGATTTATGCTCAAGCTCTTCAACTTCACGCAATAGCTTACGGTTTTGTTGATAAAACTTATGCTTAGTGTCCCAATCTCCTTCAACTAATGCTGAACGAATAAAGATTTCACGTGATAACGCGGGATCAATATTGCCGTAGTTAACTTTACGTTTAGCTACAACCGGAATGCCATAAAGAGTGACTTTTTCAAACGCATGTACTGCGGCTGATTTTTTCTCCCAATGCGGTTCACTGTAACTACGCTTGATCAAATGCTCGGCTAACGGTTCTACCCATTCAGGCTGAATTTTGGCACCAATTCGCCCCCATAAACGTGAGGTTTCAACCAGTTCAGCCACCATTACCCATTTCGGCTGTTTCTTGAAAATACCCGATCCTGGAAAGATATTAAAGCGAGCATTACGCGCACCCTGATATTCATTCTTCTCTTGATCTTTCATACCGATATGCGATAACAAGCCACTCAACAATGCGATATGAATACCATCATAACTGGCTTCATTACCGTTCATTTTTAACTCAAGCTCTTTAACGACTTGGTTAACTTGGTAATAAATATCTTGCCACTCACGAATACGTAAATAGTTTAAGTATTCTTTTTTACACAAACGACGGAAATGATTATTAGATAATTCTTGCTGTTGTTCTTGAATGTAATCCCACAGGTTCACAAACGTAACAAAATCAGAATCTTTATCGTAAAAACGACGGTGTTTTTCATCTGATTGTTGTTTTTTATCTGATGGACGCTCACGTGGATCTTGAATAGATAACGCACAAGCAATGATCATTACTTCACGTAACGAGCCTGTTTTAGGCGCCTCTAATACCATACGCGCCAAACGCGGGTCGATAGGCAAACGTGCTAACTGACGACCAAGATTAGATAAACGCTTACGCGGATCAGTTGCTTTAGGGTTAATTGCGCCTAATTCTTCAAGTAAACGAATACCATCTTGAATATTGCGATTATCTGGCGCTTCAACAAATGGGAAGGCTTGAATATCACCCAAACCTATTGCTGTCATTTGAAGAATAACTGACGCTAAGTTAGTACGTAGAATTTCTGGATCGGTAAACTCTGGGCGTGATAAGAAATCATCCTCTGAATACAAACGAATACAGATACCTTCTTGCACACGACCACAACGACCCATCCGCTGATTTGCACTAGCCTGTGAAATCGCCTCAATCGGTAAACGTTGTACTTTAGTGCGGTAACTATAACGACTAATACGCGCAGTACCAGGATCGATAACGTATTTAATGCCAGGTACAGTTAAAGAGGTTTCCGCTACGTTGGTCGAAAGAACTATTCGACGACCATTATGCGATTGGAATACCCTATTTTGTTCATTGGCTGATAAACGCGCATACAACGGCAAAATTTCAGTATGACGTAAATTACGCTTTTCTAATGCATCAGCGGTATCACGAATTTCACGCTCACCGTTCATGAAGATCAGAATATCACCCATGCCTTCATCGCACAGTTCATCAACTGCATCAAAAATAGCATCAAGCTGATCGCGATCGGTATCATCACCATCTTCAACAACAGGACGGTAACGCACTTCTACTGGGAAAGTACGCCCTGATACTTCAATAATAGGTGCATTATTAAAGTGCTTTGAAAAACGCTCAGGATCGATAGTTGCCGAGGTAATAATAACTTTTAAATCTGGTCGCTTAGGCAATAATTCACGTAAGTAACCCATGATAAAGTCGATATTAAGGCTACGTTCGTGAGCTTCATCGATAATGATGGTGTCATATTGACTTAAAAAACGATCGTGCTGAATCTCTGCCAGCAAAATACCGTCAGTCATTAACTTAACGTGGCTGCGCTCAGAGACTTGATCGTTAAATCGTACTTTATAGCCGACATGCGAACCCAGTTCACACTCCATTTCCTCGGCAATACGCGTTGCAACAGAGCGCGCAGCTAGACGACGTGGCTGAGTATGACCAATCATACCGTGAGTACCACGACCAAGTTCTAGACAGATTTTAGGTAATTGAGTGGTTTTACCTGAACCTGTTTCACCCGCTACAATAACCACTTGGTTGTGTTTAATCGCTTCTGCAATCTCGTCTTTTTTCTGACTAACGGGCAGCTGAGCAGGATAAATAATTTTAGGACGGTGATTGCGGCGTAATTCTACCGTCTGCATTGATTTAGCAATATCTAACGCAATTTCATCAAATACTGCATGCTTTGATTTTTCATTTTTAATTCTTGATGCGCCTTGTACACGTTTGTGTAGACGAAAACGATCGCGCATCATGCAATCTTTAATCGCAGACTTTAATGTTTTTTCATTATTTAACACGTCTGCTTGAGTTTGATTCGACTGACTCAATGTAATTCCTGTCTTTTCAATGACTAATTAATACCGATCATTCAAATACAACAATATACTCGGTATAACTTTGGCGATTCGAAATTTTTGTTAATTCTATCACAAATCAAACGGTGTGAGATCTGCTTAAAAGACAATTACTCACAACAACCTAATCAGTCATAAAAAAAGCCCATTTGTTGGCATTCAAATGGGCAAATCTTATTTATAAACTGTATGTTTACAAACGATTACACTGATACTAATACTTGGTCAGTATCATTTATCAAATTAGCTAACCACTTACGGCCTCGAATACGGTAAGTTGTCAGAGCTACTTTCACTATTTCTTCTGCTAAAATAGCCGTTAATACCCAATGCAAAGGCCAACCTAAAAAGACCCCAGTAAAGATTGCTAAAGGAATACCCACTCCCCATTGACCAAACAAATCAATGAAAATACTGTATTTAATATCACCACCGCTACGTAACACGCCGCCAATACCTACCATGTTAAACACTTTTAAAAACAGCCCAAGCGCAAGCACCATAGTGACATTTAATGACATAGTTAAGTTTGGCGTATCTGCCCGTTGAAGCCATATACTTACAGTATCACTTGCTAACCAAATCGAGATACCAAGCACAAAGGCCATTGATACACTCAATCCAATAAAAAACCATGATTGATGCCAAGCACGTTGGTAATTCTCAGCGCCCAGCTCATGACCTAAAATAGTCGAAGCGGCAACAGCAAAACCAATAAAGGCCGAAATAAGTACCCCTTCAATTGGTGCCAGCAAACTAATGATGGCTAACTCTGTCACACCTAATTGAGCAAAAATAACACTGTAAACCAATACTCCCATTGCCCAGCCTGCATCATGAATGATCATTGGCATCGCAATCGCAAAGTAACGCTTACGGGCTTGTGGGGTTTTAGCTGTATCAATATCAATCGCTAACGGCAGAATCTCACGATGACGGTAATAAGTAACAGTTAATAAAATAACGGTTTGAATACCACGAGAAATCGTTGTTCCTAACGCCGCCCCTGCGACCCCCATTTCTGGAAAACCATATAAACCAAAAATCAATAATGCATTTAAGGTCGCGTTTAATAACACCGCCACAAGACCAACATAAGTTGGCATTTTTGCTTCACCAACAGCACGTAAAGCCGCCTCTAATGGCACCACAATCGCTGTAAAAATAATACTCCAACCACAGACATACAGGTAATCTTTAGCA
This sequence comes from Photobacterium andalusiense, assembly GCF_900185625.1. Lineage (GTDB taxonomy): Bacteria > Pseudomonadota > Gammaproteobacteria > Enterobacterales > Vibrionaceae > Photobacterium > Photobacterium aquimaris. Next base: position 759,586 of record NZ_FYAJ01000001.1, on the reverse strand, counting down.
TGAAGAACAAAATCAGCTTGATCGCTAATCACAGCAACGATTTGCTGTGGAAACAAGCGGTAAATAATGGCAAAAGGTAACGTAAAAGCAATCGCACACACCCACGATTGTAATAAGGTTCGACGTACGCCATCCATTCTCCCTGCGCCAAAATATTGGGCAGCTAAAACACCAACCGCACCACTGACACCCACCACCAGCAATAAATTGAAAAAGAAAATACGGTTACCAATACCCACGGCAGCCACTGGTGACTCACCCAATTTTGACACCATCAGCACATCGACTAAACCCAGTAATGCAAACAACATCGACTGCATCGAAACAGGTAATGCTAACTGCCACGTTTTTTTCCAAAAATTTCTATCTGCTGATGTACGCCATGTCGTCATAATTAAATACTCAATTAACAGTTAGCTTGTGATAGTGATCATACCTATTGTTATTAATTTACGGTTATTCTAAGCAATCAAAAACGTTTGCCAAACTATCAAATTTAATCTAAAAGGACGTTTAAATGGCATGGTTTGAACATTTAAATATTTCATCGCAATGCCAATCAATCATTATTGACCAAGTACAATCATTAGCCTTGGAACAAAAACACATTATTCAATGTGGCATTAATTATGGCAAAGAAGCGTTTACTATTTATCGCCGCAACCCTGATATGCATATGCTGCTATTTACGATCAAAGGTCGCGGTATGCTTAGCACGCCAACCAAACAATGGGATTTACAACCAGAGCATGTCATATATGTACCACCGGGATGTGAGAATGGATTTGATATCAACCCAGACGAGAATCAGGAGCTTATTTGGGATATGGCATGGGTAATGTTAGAACAACAAAGTTATTGGGATCAGCGCTTACCCCATGAAATAACCTATTATCCAACTCAATCAGGATCATTATTATTTCAAACTATCGATTGCCTTCAACAAGCACTGTGTTTGAACTATCCCCTTGCAGATCAAATTTCAACCAACATCACTGAACAATTATGCTTATTGGTTGCTAACCGTACAGCACCTCACTCACCATTGGCTTTGCAGCGTTTAGAACGTGTATTTCAACATGCTAAACGGCAATTACACTATCCATGGCAAGTAAAAGATCTTGCTGCCGTGTACCCATGCTCTGAACCTCACTTACACCGTTTGTGTCAGCAATATTATAGTCAATCACCAATGGCACGCTTAACCCATTTGCGTATGGAGCATGCCGCAGGTTTATTAACTACCACTTCATGGCCTATTCAACATATCAGTGATTTTTGTGGTTACCCAAACCCGACCAATTTTAGTACCCGTTTTAAACGTTGGAGTTCTTTTACCCCACGTCAGTTCAGATCACGCTTTCAGAGTGAATCTTAAGCGTTACTGCTCAATCAATAACCACAAAATATTTTATTTTCTATCGATGGCTTATATCGGTTAAGCTTATAAGCATAAAATAAATAAGACTTAAGTACTTAGCACTATTGAAGGGATCCTCTATGCCACATTGTTTTGCTTACTGTTATCAACTTAATGGCGATCATTCCAAACCAGCACTGACCCTTGATAAAATTAATAACTGGCAATCTACTGATGGTTTACTCTGGCTACACCTCGACTTTACTCAGCCACAAGCACAGCAATGGATACAACAAAGCCAATTGCCTGATATCGAGAAAGATTCGCTGACCAATGATCGAGATCGCCCACGTTTGAACCAAACTAAAGATGGCTTTTTCTTAGCATTACGCGGTGTGGATATTGATAAAGATAGCCAACATAAGCCATCAGATAAAATGCTGTCTATTCGTGGTTATTTCACTAAAAACCTAATTGTTACTACTTCAGACCAACCTGTGGTAGCAATCTCTCGTATTGCTGATCATATTGAAGGTGGTTTTGGTCCGACAACTATTGGTAATTTTATTTTAAGTTTATGTGACCATTTGGTCAGTCGAAAAATGAAAGTTATTGATAATCTTGATGAGCAATTGACCGAGCTTGAAGAGCAAGTCATGACTGATAGCGATATGAATTTACGTAATAATATCGCGGTATTACGTCGTGAAACGGTAAAACTACGCCATTCAATGACCCCACAACGCGATGCATTAGCAAAGTTAATAACCATAGAAACGCCATTGCTTTCTTTAGCAGAACGTCAAAAAATTCATGAGGTTGACGAAAAGATCAGTCATGCACTTGATGATCTTAATGCAATCCGTGAACGCGCCAATGTAACCCAAGAAGAATTAATGAGCTTACAATCAGAAGCATTAAATCAACGTCTATACTTTCTATCGCTGATTACCACAGTCTTCTTGCCTCTTGGTTTTTTAACCGGCTTATTTGGAGTTAACCTTGATGGTATTCCTGGAGCTGAGGATCACTTATCATTTTCAATTTTCTGTGGATTATTAGTCGGAGTATTAATCCTACAATTGGCATTATTTTATCGGCGTAAGTGGATATAACCTGTAAAACTGCAAACGTATATTTAGCGACTTTTATTTTTACGCCATATCGTTATAGACTTAAGGGTTAGTTATACGTAATTATCACCAAAATAAGGGCCACAATGTTTTCGACATTACGAACTTTGTTTAGACAAGTTATGAATGAAAGTGCGAGTGCTGGCGCAGTCGATACACCAACACTTAATTTAACAATGGCATCATTGCTGTGTGAGGTCGCTAATGCCGATCATGATCGTGACCCACGCGAAGAACAAGCTAAAATACAACTGTTAATTAAGCTGCTTGATACCACTGAAGAGCAAGCACTGATATTACTAGAACAAGCTCAACAACAAAGCCAAAAATCGGTATCTTTGTATGAGTTCACTAATAAATTACGAGAGTTATCACAACCCCAACGCTACCAATTAATTGAGGCTATGTGGCAAGTCGCTTATGCCGACGGGGTGATTGATCCTTTGGAAGAAGCTGTGATCAGACAAGTATCAGACTTGATCTATTTAGATCACTCAGAATTTATTCGCGCTAAACTTAACGCTGCCAAAGCCTTATCACAACAGCCTTGACCTTAATTACGTAAGCCACAGTAGCTATCCACTACTGTGGCATGCTTTTTTTACTCTGTTATTAGTGAATATCAATCGTACGGCTGGCTTTTTTATATTTAATTCGCCAACCTTGCCAGCGTGGTAACTCCCACCGTTTAGGATCTTGTTTACGGTTACCTTGATAATAATGTGCAATTACAGTTTTACGGCTGATCTGATATTCAATCTGCATCTCAAAATCATTTAACCTCACTCTGTGCGGGTATTGATTATCAAACGCTTCACGCTCCCAATCCGGAATACCATCAAATACAAAATCTTCAGCACTGAATAAAGCAATATCATCGATCGTTTCAATTCCAAGATCGGTAATTTGTTGTGATAGCCACATTGTTAAATTTACTACTTCAGGCTCACGCTGACAAATATCAGCTTGATAATGGCCCAAAGCTAAGTATAAATTCCATTGTTGTATATCGACTTTTAACCGTGCGGCTAATCCTTCTAATACGTCATTGGCTAAAATCAAATCAACAATCGCGGTACTCGCTGCTGTACCACTGACATCTTGCCATTGAGTATCGATAACCTGCCCAGCATAAATTCGTTCAATAGCGGTCTGGAAGTGACCCGCGCAGGTTTCAACAGTTTGTCCTTGCTGGTTTTCACCAAGATCAAGCGCGATAATTTGTGACAGCGTCACTGGTGCAATACAGGTTGCTAAAACGAGGTTTTGCTTAATGCCTTTTCCTGGTAAAGCAAATTGATCAAACACTACTGCAGCTTCAGTAGCTTGATCATGCTCAATAGCAAATAAAGTATCTCGGCTTAATGTGACTTCATTAAAGCCATTTGCTAATGCTTGTCGACGTCGTTGGCGACGTATGTAAACTAATTCAGGAGTTGCATTCATCACCGCCTCTATCCATGGCTGACGACGAAATGCACTGCTTGCTTCGAGCTGAGGCAATTGCAGCACTTCGCGCATTTTAGATGCTAATAATCGTGCTTCTGCACGCATATTGTCATCAACGGTTAACCATTCAGGGACCATATCCGCCCGTATAATTTTAATTAACGCTGTTGCATCACAATATTGCTTTCCGAGCCATAAAAACAACGCCTGCTGATCTTGCTCTGATTTCGGCGGTTGCCACAATTTTTGCGGAATAGATAACGCTGCCGCTAAATCAACCATCGCTTCTTGATGGCGACGCTCAGGCATCGCAGTAATTAAATGGGCAAATAAGCTATCAATCGGTAATTGATACAAACGGCGACCATAATCAGTGACAACTTCTTCATTGTTGACCGCTTTCATGGTCAACAAGGCCTCAAAAGCACTTGCTAAGGTTTTCTCAGGTAGAGGATCAATAAAGAGTAATTGTGAAAATTTTGCATTACAGCATAAAGCCGCTAAATACGGTTCAACTAGCTCTTCACGTTGTAATTCTGCAGGGGTTAATCGCTCTAGTGGCGCAGCTTTGCCATATAAACGCAGACAAACACCATCTTTAACTCGTCCGGCACGGCCTTTGCGTTGCTCAGCACTGGCTTTTGAAATCGCATGCAGTGATAACACCGTTCGCCCATTACGCTGGTGAGTACGACGCTCTAATCCAGAATCAATAATTAATGTTACCCCGGGAATGGTCAGCGATGTTTCAGCAACATTAGTGGCTAATATGATCCGTTGCTTCTCGTTGGCGGTTAATGCCCGTTGGCGTTCATCATCAGTTACTGAGGCATGCAGTGGGATCACATCAATGACACTTGATGCTATCTCATCAACAAAGTAACGTTTAAGCGCTTGCATTGTTGCACTAATTTCTTTTCTTCCCGGTAAAAATACCAATATATCTTGATGATTCTCATAATGCTGACAGAGTAGTTTGACGATCCGCTGTTCAAGATGATCGCCACTAGGCATGGTTTGGTTATCCGTTGCATAATGATCAACCTCAACCTCAAAATGACGTCCTGCTGCATATAAATAAGCGGCATTAAGATATTCAACTAACCGTTGGCTATCCATAGTGGCCGATGTTGCAACTAAGCGATGACTTTGACGCTGTTTTAAAAGTGCGAGCAGTAAATCAGTATCCCAACGCCGTTCATGGAACTCATCAATAATAACTGTATTAAATTGGGCTAATTGATCATCACTTAACCATCGTAGTGCAACTCCAGGTGTTGCAAATACAACTTGAGTATTATCATCAAAATGTTGTTCAAACCGAATCGCATAGCCCACTGATATTTGTTGCGGATTAGCAACATCAGTGGTTAAGTATTCCGCTAACGATGTACAGGCTACACGTCGCGGTTCAACCACCAGCACGCGGCCAACTTGTGCAGCCCATAAAGGTAAACGGGTTGATTTTCCCGAACCTGTTTCAGCTTCAACCACTATATGCTGCTGAGATAATGCAGCTAAAAAATCGGACTTAATACTATCGATAGGCAATGAAGCGTACATAATTCAATCTATTACTAATACTGACAGTCTTATTGTGACAATAAACAGCGGTAATGTCATTCCAGAGCTTGCATAGTTGCTGATTCCATAAACAATCGTTGGTTTATTTGCGTTATTATGTCAGTTTCGTCCTACAATAATTGACTTTTTGCTGTAACTCCCTAGCCTTACAGCATCTACTTATGGAGGCTGCGCCGTATGACTAGCAAAACCATTTTTAATCCTGAATTATGGGAAGCCGTTCCGGGCTTTAACTTTGAAGATATCACTTATCACCGTGCCAAAGCGCATGGCACTGTACGTATTGCCATTGATCGCCCTGATTGCTTAAATGCCTTTCGTCCAAAAACTGTTGATGAACTGTACACTGCGCTTGATCATGCACGTCAATGGTCTGATGTTGGTTGTGTATTAATTACCGGTAATGGCCCGTCGCATAAAGGACAATGGTCTTTCTCATCGGGTGGCGATCAACGTATCCGTGGTAAAGATGGCTATAAATATGAAGGTGCTGAAGAAGGTACTGCCGATGTGGCTCGTATGGGTCGATTGCATATCCTTGAAGTACAACGCCTGATTCGTTTTATGCCAAAAGTTGTGATTGCGGTTGTTCCGGGTTGGGCTGTTGGCGGTGGTCATAGCCTGCATGTGGTATGCGACTTAACCCTTGCATCAAAAGAACATGCGGTATTTAAACAAACCGATCCTGATGTAGCATCATTTGACTCTGGTTACGGCTCTGCATACTTAGCGAAAATGATCGGCCAAAAACGTGCTCGTGAAATCTTCTTCTGTGGTTTTAACTACAGTGCTCAAGAAGCTTATGACATGGGTATGGTTAACAAAGTCGTTGATCACTTTGAGCTTGAAGAAGAAGCACTGCGTTGGGCAAAAGAGATTAACAGTAAATCACCAACAGCAATGCGTATGCTGAAATACGGCTTTAACTTGCCAGACGATGGTCTTGTTGGTCAGCAATTATTTGCAGGTGAGGCGACCCGCTTAGCTTATGGCACTGCTGAAGCGCAAGAAGGCCGTGATGCTTTCCTTGAGAAACGCGATCAAGATTTCAGTAAGTTCCCTTGGCATTATTAATCCCAACATCATTACTAACAAATAAAAGCTCTTACTTTAAGGGCTTTTATTTTATAAAATACTTTCCCGCTACAAAAAAACGCCATATTTATTGTTATTAATAAAATAAACACCAGAAACATGATCACTTTCTCGAAATAAATCACTCTAGCCTTTGAATTATCCACGATGAAGTTCTAGCATTAGCACCATCGAAATCATCGTTCCTTTTTCTGGCTTAATCGTAACAGAGTTTACTGTATGAACAACAATAAAAGACCGCTATATATTCCTTACGCCGGCCCAATACTTCTTGAGACGCCATTACTAAACAAAGGCAGCGCATTCTCTGTTGAAGAGCGTATGTTCTTCAATCTAGAAGGTCTTCTACCTGAAGCTATCGAGTCAATCGAAGAACAAACCGATCGTGCTTATCAGCAATATCAAAAATTCGATAATGATATGGATCGCCATATCTATTTACGTAATATTCAAGATACTAACGAAACGCTTTTTTACCGTTTAGTTGAAAATCATATCACCGAAATGATGCCAATTATTTACACGCCAACGGTAGGCTCTGCGTGTGAAGATTTCTCCAATATCTACCGTCGTGGACGCGGTCTATTTATTTCGTACCCAAATCGTGACCGCATTGAAGACATGCTTAATAACGCGTCACGTCAAAATGTAAAAGTGATCGTTGTTACCGATGGTGAACGTATTCTTGGTTTAGGTGACCAAGGTATCGGTGGCATGGGTATTCCTATTGGTAAGCTATCTCTTTACACCGCATGTGGTGGCATTAGTCCAGCTTACACATTGCCAGTAGTACTTGATGTAGGTACTAATAACCCACAACGTTTATCTGATCCTATGTATATGGGTTGGCGTCATACGCGTATAACGGGGAGTGAATATGACAATTTTGTTGATGACTTTATTCAAGCAGTTAAACACCGTTGGCCTGAAGCATTAATTCAATTTGAAGATTTTGCTCAAAAAAATGCGATGCCGTTGCTTGAGCGTTATAAAGATAAAGTATGTTGCTTTAACGATGATATTCAAGGTACTGCTGCTGTCACTGTTGGTTCTCTATTAGCAGCATGTAAAGCCGCTGGTACCAAATTATCAGATCAACGTGTCACTTTCTTAGGTGCGGGCTCTGCGGGCTGTGGTATTGCAGAAGCGATTATTGCGCAAATGGTTGCTGATGGTATTACTGATGCCCAAGCACGTAGCCAAGTATTTATGGTGGATCGTTGGGGCTTGTTAGTTGAAAACATGCCAAATCTACTCAACTTCCAGCAAGCACTGGTACAGAAAAATACCAATATTCAAGACTGGGAGTTGCTAGATAATAACATCTCGTTATTGGATGTTATGCGTAACGCTAAACCAACAGTATTAATTGGTGTTTCTGGTGTTCCTGGGTTATTCAGTGAAGAAGTGATCCGTGAAATGTACGCTCACTGTCCTCGTCCTATCATCTTTCCACTATCAAACCCAACCAGTCGTGTTGAAGCAACACCGTTTGATTTGATTCACTGGACAGAAGGCAATGCATTAGTTGCAACAGGTTCACCATTTGATCCTGTTGTTTACGAAGGTAAAACTTACCCAATCGTTCAATGTAACAATAGCTATATTTTCCCTGGTATTGGTCTGGGTGTGCTTGCAGTTAATGCTCGCCGTGTAACCAATGAAATGTTGATGGAAAGTAGCCGTGCTTTAGCTGAATGCTCGCCATTAGCGATTCATGGTGAAGGTCCGTTATTACCAGGTCTTGAAGATATTCAAAAAGTATCACGTAAAATTGCTTTTGCGGTTGCTAAAAAAGCAGTTGAACAGCACAAAGCACCAAAGAATTCTGATGAGCGTATTCGCGAGAAGATCGACGCTAATTTCTGGAAATCAGAATACCGCCGTTATAAACGTACTTCATTCTAAATTCAACAGTCATTAATCTCTAATTCGAAGTGTTTAATAACGCTTCGAATTTTTATTTAAAGCATTTTAATGCATGAACTTGCGCACAAAAACTACAAACTCTCTCAATTAGTACAGCTGTTTTCTCTTTTTTGAACAATAATATATTTTATTAAGGTAAGATATTAATAAAGCATTATATTTTTAGTTTGGATAATTATGAAACTGCTCAACATTATTCGCATTACTGCAGTTCTCTTTATCATTTTTATAGCCTCATTATTATTACTTGATCGCTGGGTTTCTGCACAAACAGAAAACCGTATTTATCACGACCCAGCAAAACTACCGTCGTATAATGTAGGTTTAGTATTAGGGACAAGCAAATACATCGCAAAAACACTCAACCCTTATTATACCTACCGTATGTCTGCTGCTATCGACCTCTATAAAAAACATAAGATTGATGTTTTTTTAGTCAGTGGTGATAATGCTCACCGTTCATATAATGAACCTCGAACCATGAAACGTGATTTATTAAAAGCGGGCGTACCTAGTAATGAAATAGTATTAGATTATGCAGGGTTTCGTACTCTCGATTCTGTCGTGCGGGCAAAAAAAGTCTTTGATGCTGATCGTTTTGTTATTATTACCCAACAATTTCATTGTGAACGAGCGCTTTTTATTGCCGATCATTACAACATTAATGCTGTCTGCTTAGCAGTTAAAGAACCCCGTCGTGGTATGGCAAGTTTTAAGATTCGTATACGAGAAGTCTTTGCCCGCGTTAAAGCAATGATTGATTTGTTTATCTTACATGTACAACCTAAGTTTTTAGGTCCAAAAGAACCTATTCTTAATCCACTAGTAAAAACGCAACCAACAGTTACACTCACAGAGCCAAATAACAATGTTATGGTTGAAACTGCACCATCATCGGCAGCAATTACAACTCAATCTACATTGATTAAGCACTAAAACTAAAAAAGCCAATCGCTTTATTAAACGATTGGCTCTATCAGTTAATCCTTAAAATATGACTAACTGTGTTTTTTATTATTCATATTACTAAGTACTCGTTTACGTACTGTCTGTAAATGTTCTTGCGCTTCTTTATGAATTTTTTTAGTTAAACACAATTTTTCTTCTTTCATTATAACTAGCCATCATCCGTAACAAATAGGCAACAAGTTGCAGATGTAATCTTACCATATACAAAAATTATCTGCACCGACTATGTTTTATAAAATCATATGACAGAAAAATGCATGTGGTTGCAATAATATCCCACAAAAAATAATAACAACCCAAACATTTCACACCAAGATCACAATAACCACAATAAACAAACATTTACTGTTTTATTTATATAAGTTCATCACATAAACGACACCATAACACGACGTATGATCACTTCCGCTTATTAAAGCTAACTATAAAAATAATGTAGCCTCAATATATGGAAGATTCACCTATGACAACCCTCACTCTTACACTCAAACATTGGCTGTTCAATAGAAACAGCTTAATCCTTATCGGCAATTGTTTAATGATGGCCATCCTGCTTAATACACTACCCTTTGAACGCAATGTAGTGATTGGATTAAGTATTCTCTTTTTTATTGCCGTTATGTGGTTAACAGAAGCTATTCACGTTAGTATTACCGCTTTACTGGTGCCTTTATTTGCAGTTGGATTTGGCATTTTTGATACCTCTAAAGCGCTTGCCAGTTTTTCAAATCCGATTATCTTTTTATTTCTAGGTGGATTTGCACTCGCTGCGGCCCTACATAAACAACAACTTGACCAAGTCATTGCTGACAAAGTGCTTATTGCGGCAAAAGGAAGAATGTCAGTTGCTGTATTTATGCTATTTGGTGTCACTGCTGGATTATCAATGTGGATCAGTAACACAGCAACAACAGCGATGATGTTACCGCTTGTGCTTGGTGTCCTCAGCAAAGTGAACACTAAAAGTGGCCATAAAACCTACGTCTTTGTTCTGCTTGGTACCGCCTATTGCGCTAGTATTGGTGGTATAGCAACAATTGTTGGTAGCCCACCTAATGCCATTGCTGCAGCTGAAGTTGGATTAAGTTTTACCGAATGGATGGCCTTTGGCGTTCCGGTCACAATTATTCTATTACCCCTTACTGTTGCATTACTGTATATCACCTTAAAACCCGATCTTAATCATCAATTTGAGCTCGATCACTCACCGATTCAATGGAGCAATGGTAAGTTAATTACCATGGCAATTTTTTTAATCACTGTTACTTTATGGATTTTCAGTAACCCGATTAATGCACTACTAGGTGGTTTTTCTAAGTTTGATACTTTAGTTGCACTCAGCGCCATCATAATGCTTGCTGTATCACGAGTGGTTGAGTGGAAAGATATTAAAAACTCAACTGACTGGGGAGTATTATTACTTTTTGGCGGTGGTATTTGCTTAAGTAATATCCTTAAAGCAACTGGCACGAGCGTTTTTCTCGCTAACGAACTCAGTAATATGTTGCAGCAAGCTGGTCTGTTACTCACCATACTAGCCGTTGCTATTTTTGTGGTCTTTCTGACTGAGTTCGCAAGTAATACTGCCAGTGCTGCTTTGTTAGTCCCTGTATTTGCCACAGTCGCTGAAGCACTTGGTGTGTCTCCTGTTATATTATCGGCGTTAATTGCAATTAGTGCATCTTGTGCATTCATGTTGCCAGTTGCTACACCGCCAAACGCCATTGTCTTTAGTACTGGCTTTATAAAGCAAAGTGAGATGATGCGAGTAGGATTTTATTTAAATATTGTTTGTATTATCTTTTTAACTATTTTTACATGGTTATTCTGGTAATAATCAATATATAAAAAAGGTGACGATAATCGTCACCTTTTTATATTTAATTACTTTTAATCTAAAATAAACAGTAATTGTTCAGTGTTATCTTTAACAAATTCAATAGTACTATTCATTTTATTATTAATTTCATCTAGTTGATACTCTTCAAGAGAATATGGTAGATAAACAATAAGTTGCTTTATACCTTCTTGTTTAGCTAAATATAAAAGTCGAATTATATTCTGTGTATCACTCGCATTACTTGATAACACCTTTAATGCTTTTTTTTCTAATTGCTCAGCACAAGATATGTGTTTTCTCGTTGTTTTAACCGTTACTTCAAGTGAAGGAACTAAATATTTCAAAGCATCTATAAATGACAAACGTTGCTGGCATGATTTAGATAAAAAATTTGTATAATCAAAAACAACGGCATTTTCTGCAACGTTATCAATTACTGTTTCCATAGCTATCCTTAGTCAGAAACATGATATTTATTCTATATAATATAGCTCTCGTTAGTTGAACTAACGAATGTAATTACTATACGTCTATATTAATTTCAATTGTACATGTACCAATTAAAATGTGTGATATAAATCACGCTCCAACTATAGATAATTAATAACAAAACACCAAACAAACAATCATTTAACACAAGGGAAACACTTAACGCTTCGCAATATATAAAATCACTCTTATTCTCGAAAAAATAGCTAATAGTTATAATATTGATTATCTATCACCAATAACATCACAATTAATCAGGCCTCTCCCCTTTAGCTAAACGTGCATTAATTGCCTCAATAACAACAGATAAATCCGCGACTGTATCAATCATATAATCAGGTCTAAATCCATTGTTATTTAATGCTGGTAGTCCAGTAATGTTTGTTGAACAACTCAACTATGATCAATACGATAATTTAATTAATTGTGATCTAGAATATTGGCGTCATGATGCTATTTGTATTGAATCACTAGCCACTTTATCAACAGCATCTATACACACTCCACCACAAACAAAAAAGGGGCTAATCTATTAGCTCCCACTTAATCATAACAAACTAAATAACTGCATTAGCTTTTATCTGCTTTACCCGCAGCATCGCAAATTTAGCCCATTGCTTATCAATCCATCGTGGCTGTTGGCCATTATCTTCTGCTGTTCTAATACTAACGATGATAATATTTGTCCTCCAATCCACGTTTGTGCAACGCCATTACCGGAATAACCTAACCCATAAACGATATCTTTATGGTTATCTACATACCCAAAAAAGGTAATCCCGTTGTTAATCTGACGTTTCTATTAATCGCCCTTATGATCGTATAGCCCAAAACAGGGTATATCGTATCGCCTCTATATGAACAATTAGTGACCATGCAGGTATTGCAACAGAAACTTCATTTTTGAACATATTGTCAGCGTACTAAGCTGCCTATTTCACACAACTAAAATAATAAAACGGTACTTTATTCATCAAATTTGCAATCAATCGTTCCAAATTAACGCTATTTAATATATAGAATCAAATTAACCTCAAAAACGACTGGTAACTTACTGCTTACAAGTCTAAAATTGCCCCGTTTGGGGAGTAGTCACAATTGTTCGCCTGTCGTCATCTCGAAGCCACAAGCTTCCGGCAGCCGTGAATGGATTTGCTAATAGTCATCGTTGTCACCCATAGACAACACTACTAGCACCATTTTGACGAGACCAATGCCATTATCGTTTACATAAAAGTGTAATCGAACCGACGTAATTTAATTGCGTGGGTTTTTTTTAATGCGCGGAAGGTTTTGTTTAGGCTCGCCTATGGCATACCTTTCGTATTTTATTCTGCGTAATAACTTTTTGTTATGAAACTTGTTTTTTATTTGTGATTTTATAAATATTCAAAATAAACAACAGTCTTAATAACAATAAATTATCGCGTTAGATATTTATATAAAGAGAGAACTCTATGAGTATTTTTAGTTATGAAGGATTTGCTGTATTAACAGTATTAATGCTTGCACTCGATTTGTATCAAACACGCGGTGGTAAAATATCGATCAAAACAGCTGCACTTTGGAGTGTTTTTTGGGTCTTTTTAGCCTTTATTTTTATGGGCTTTATTTACCTATATTGGCCACAAATGGCGCCTGAAAGCACATATACTAATAAACAAGCAGCAACATCGTTTATTACTGGTTACTTATTAGAAAAATCTCTCAGTGTTGATAACTTATTCGTGTTTGCACTTATTTTTGGTCAATTTGCCGTACCAGAAAGATTACGTCCACGTATTTTAATGCTAGGTATTGTGGGTGCACTTATCTTACGTGCCGGCATGATTGGGGTTGGTGCGAAGCTCTTAGCTGACTACCACTGGATCCTTTATATCTTTGCTGTTTTCTTACTTTACACAGGCTTTAAGCTTTGGCGTGAAGGTGAAGAAGAACAAGAGGATTTCTCAAATTCAGCCCCTGTTCGTCTCGTTAAACGCTTCTTTAGAGTTGCTGACGATTATCATGACCATAAAATGTTTGTCAAAGATGACAAAGGCTGGCTTGCAACACCATTATTAGTCGTTGTAGCAGTTATCGCCTTAACCGACGTAATGTTTGCACTTGACTCAATTCCAGCTATTTTCGCCGTTACTCAAGAAGCTTTCTTAGTCTTTACAGCTAACGTATTTGCCCTACTTGGCTTACGCTCACTGTATTTCGTATTAGAAGGTATGCTAACCCGCTTCTGCTACTTACGTGTTGCTTTAGCCTTTATTCTAAGCTTCATTGGTATCAAAATGCTGCTTGTTGGCTCACCTTATGCGATTCCAACCGTAATCTCATTAGGTGTAATTATTCTTTCCATCACTATCGCTATCAGCGCTTCGTTATGGAAAACACGTAAGACAGAAACTACACAACAATAAGCTAACGTCACAACATATTTACTAAAAAACGCCACTGTTAAAGCAGTGGCGTTTTTATAGGCATTAATAATGGCTCTTAACTCGTTATATTAACCAATGTGCTGCTTAATTATATCTAACAACTGTTGTGGCTGTTGCACAATGTAGGTTGGTGTAATCTGTGAAAGCTTATCGTGATCACTCGCCTTACCAGTATCAATCCATACACTTGCAATGCCCGCGCCATTAGCCCCTGCAATATCAGCCGCCAATGAATCCCCCATATGAATAGCTTCATTAGGCTGACAACCCACTAACTCTAATGCTTTTTGAAAAATACTTAGCGCAGGTTTTTCTTCAGGTTCTTCTCCGCCCACAATAATATAATCAACATGCTCTACCATTGCTGTCGCAGCCAGTTTAGGATGCTGTGAAAAAACTGGGCCATTGGTGATCACCACCAGCTTATACTGCTGACGTAAACAAGCTAACATCGCTTTTACATGGGGAAAAAAATCAAATCCAGCCATACGGCCATCATCAAATGAGGCTTGAATAGTAACAGCCTGATCAAAAGTAATGGTAAGTTGTTGTTGAGCAAATAAAGTTTGGACTAACGTTTGTCTAAACAGCAGTTCATTATCTAATAATGCCACTAACTGTGGGAACTCATCATTAAGCTGTTTATAAACCCCTGCAATATAGCGTTGACAAAAAATATCTGCATTTAAGGCTGGAAACTGTGATTGAACATAATGCTTTAAAGTAGTCAACGCTTGTTTGTCAGCAACTGACGTTGCACATAAGGTTTCATCCATATCTAAAAAAATAGCTTTTAACATTACTTCCTCGTTGTGTCATCGATGACACTATAACTATATTGATTCCAAAACAATGATTAAATTCTACCTTGAGCCACGATATTTAGCACACAAAAAAGCCAGCATCTATGTGCTGGCTTTAATAAATATTACGCAGTCGGGTTATCTTTTAACGCTTAACAAAATCTTTCATGGTAATGAATTTTGTTTTAATTGGCGTTGCTTGTGGTGAGTCATAACCATAAATATCATTACGCATTTGCAAGTGACCATTTTGATCAACCCACGCGGTTAAATAAACAAAATCAACATCAATCCGTTTTGAAAGACTGACAACTTTGTTCTTTTGAGTATCAAGCATTGATTTAAAAGAATCTATATTATTGCGTTTTTGATAGTCAATCACATAATTAGCTAAATCATCAGCACGCTCAACACGCACACAACCAGAACTTAAATCGCGTTTATTACGGTTAAACAAACCACGAGATGGTGTGTCATGTAAGAAAATAGCATAATCATTTGGCATCAAGAATTTAACACGTCCTAATGAGTTATGTGGACCAGGACCTTGCTGAAATTCATGCGGGAATGTTTTTGGATTTACTGTTGCCCAATCAATACTACTTGGTGGTACAACAGTACGATCTCGCCAGCTATTTAGAATCTGCATGTTATGAGCTTTCAGGTAATCACGAGAAAGTTTCACTTTTGGAATTACATCATGCTGCTTAATCGTAACAGGAACATTCCAATATGGATTAACGACCATTGTTGTAATCGCTGATGAGAATAGGTTTGTTGGGCGTGTATCACGGCCAACAATTACCTTAGACTCAAACATTTTTTGCCCGTTATCGTAAAGCTCTAGCTTATAGTTAGGAATATTTACCCAAATATGAGCACGAGTATCATTATGACGATTTAATGCCGATACACGTAAAGTGTTTAACGCTAACAAACGCGCAATGTCACTATATGGCATTACTAATTGCTTAATTGTCGCAGGACCAACAATACCATCAGGCGTTAATCCATGACGTTTTTGAAATAGTTTAATGCTTGCTAACAATACACCAGAGTTTGTCACTGTTGGCTGTACCGATAATGCATCATAATCTGCTTGGCTTAGATCACCTAAATGATAAAGCACCTGCACTAGATCATGACCATTAGGGAATACATCACCAGGGCGGTAAACTGTTGACTTAAAGCTTGCACGAGTCAAATGATGAGGTACCAATTGTTGGTACTTCTCAATCATTTTCATGGTTGATTCAAATGGAATATAAGTAGGACGGTATGTTGTAAGCTTCGCCATTGTCATTGGGTATGCATCTTCATCGCTGCCATACTGAACCATTTCTTGGCTCATATTTAGAGGCTCAGATAAGAATAATACATTACGGTGATGAGCAATATAATTTAAAAATGCGCGATAAACATAATAAGTATCAGTTGCTAAAAGATCATAACCACGCAGATTACCTTGTTGCTCAAGTTTGTTGAGTTCGGTTAAACGCTGGCTAATGCCAGGTAGCATTTTACTATCTGCGACCATTTGCAGCTGTGCTGTCAGCTCTTTACGTAATGCAACAGTGTTCCACAGTGGGTAAAACTTATTTTGTGTATAAGCTTGTTCTATTTGTGGTGCGAAACATACGTTACTCGCAGTATTACCACACAACATTTTGGTGCTAAGTAAATGTTGATTATTCAATGATGACCAATCAACACTGCCTGATGTTAACGGCGCTTTTCGTGTACCTGCTGGAATCTGAGGTAACACAGCATTTGGACCAACAATTTGCACTGTATTTGGTGCAGCTGCAACATTGTGTGGAATAGCTGAGCTCGTTTCAGCAGCCCAAACACTACCGGGAATCATCAGCGATAAAACTAAAAGCTTGCTAACACGCTTAGCAACAACACGTTGAGGATTTAACATCGTCAAAGCGATCCTTACCTATATAATAAAACAAAATACACTATACCTAGCATTACAGCCTATCTTATTTGATATGCAATGACGGTAATTCATAAAAAACTAATTATCTATATTTAGACAAATTTTAACAAATGATACAATTCAAAAAGTGAAACTTTAAAATTTAATTATGTCACATCACAATTTTTTATCTTTAAAAGTGACAAAAAAAACCTTTAATGCATTGATATTATTATAATTTAATGACATTTAAAACCTAAAAAAACATTCTTTTATTAAAAATAAAACCGATGTGAAAAAGAAGAAATATCTTGCCGTTGCGCTTTTGAGTGCTCATTAATTATGCTTATTTGGCGTATCAGGCTACAGCAACCACTTTACAATGATGAAAAAAGTAATAGTGAATAATGCTATTTTGTTGTTACTAAATTACAAACTTAAGGCCTACTTATTTAATGTTAAATTAAGGCTTGATTTACTTTGCGCCTATTGTACACCGTATTTTTTTATATCAAATAACTTTTAACTACATTAAACACTGGATTTCCATTTTGGAAAAATACCGTTCTGTATTTTTCACTTCTGGAAAAATACATTCTCCGTTAGATTAGCCGCACAAAACCTATGGATATAAGAAGAACATAGCAATGACACTACAAACAAAAATTAAAAATATCATTACTGATCCAACATTAAGTGCTAAGCAGAAAACATTGTTCCTGTCGTTGGAAGCAGAAGCTATTGTAGACTATATGCCAATTTCCACTGCCGTTTCAGCAGCAAAAGATGCTGGTATTATTTGTGATATGTTTGAAGGTAATGCTCCTTTTAAACCTCGTTATGTTCTTCCTGATTACGCAAAATTTTTACAACAAGGCTCTGAATACTTAGAGCTTGAAGCTGCAACTAATTTAGATGAAGCAATTAACCTACTGACGATCATTTATCATCACGTACCGTCAGTCACAAATATTCCAGTTTACCTTGGTCAACTTGACCAAATCTTACTACCATTTGTTACTGATATAAGTGACGATGTCTTATACCGTAAGCTGAAAAATTTCTGGATCATGCTTGACCGCACCCTGCCAGATGCCTTTATGCACGTCAATATTGGTCCAACAGATAACATCGTCTGTCGTATGATTTTAACCATTGATGCAGAACTTAAACAAGTTGCACCCAATTTGACATTTATGTACGACCCACAAATCACACCAGAAAGCTTATTACAGCAAGCGTGTGACAATATTTGTGAGTGTAGTAAGCCACACATTGCTAACTATCCAATGTTTGCAGACGCATTTGGTGCACCTGGTTTTGGTATCGTAAGTTGCTATAACTCATTACCTGTTGCTGGTGGTGCTAACACCTTAGTACGTATGAACTTAAAAGAAGTCGCACTACGTAGTAATAGTGTTGAAGAATTTCTAACCGCTACCCTACCACATTACAGTGGACTAATGTTTGAACTGATTGAAGCTCGTTCAGCTTTCTTACATGAAGAATCAAACTTCTTTAATGGTTTCTTGACCACAGAAGGCTTGATCAATGAAAACCGTTTTGCACCTATGTTTGGTATTTTCGGTATGGCTGAAGCTGTAAACATTCTGATGGAAAAATCAGGATCAACGGCTAAGTATGGTCATAACGAAGCAGCAAATGCTATCGCACTGAAAATCAGTGAAACATTAAATGAAATCGTAACCACAACACCAGTAAAATACGGTTTAAATGGCCGTGCTCTATTACACTCACAAGGTGGTATTAGTTGTGACCACGAAGTCACGCCGGGTATTCGTATTCCTTATGGTACAGAACCTGATCCAGTGGTTCACATTAAAGCACTGGCTGCGCACCATCAATACTATACCTCAGGTATCAGTGAGATTTTGACTATCGAAGAAACGATTAAAAACAATCCACTGGCATTAATGCAACTATGCAAAGGCGCACTGGCTCTAGGATTCCGTGAATTTACCGCAAACGTTGCCAGCAATGATCTTGTTCGTATAACAGGTTACATGGTTAAGTTATCTGATATTTCAAAATTCAAAGAACAAGGTTCACGTACGAACACCACCTGGTTAGGTACAGAAGCTTCTGAAAACACACGTATTTTAGAGCGTCAACCACGTGTTGTTAGCCGTGAAATGTCACCCGTTTATTCAGCTAAATAAAAGATACCCATAGTATGATTTCTGCCACAGTCAGCAAAATATTGAACTACTCATGTGTTGATGGCCCAGGCAATCGTATGGTGCTGTTTTTGCAGGGGTGTAACTACCGCTGCAAAAACTGTCATAATCCACAAACAATTGATATGTGTAATCAATGTGGTGATTGCGTACCAAGTTGTCCAACGCAATCACTACACCTTACAACCCAAAACAATAAACCGTTTGTGGCATGGAATATGTCGAGTTGCACTGAGTGTGATGGTTGTTTAAGCGCATGTAATAAACAATCGACCCCGAAAACACAACAATTAACAGTAGCGGATACTCTGGCTTTAATCAGAGATAATTTATTCTTTATTAATGGCATAACGGTAACGGGTGGTGAAGCGACGCTACAATTACCGTACATTATTGCATTATTTAAAGCCATAAAGTCCGATACTACTTTGCAGCATCTGAGCTGTATGATCGACAGTAATGGCAGTTTAAGCATTACTGGGTGGCAAATGGTCTTACCCTATCTTGATGGCGCAATGATTGATTTAAAGGCGTGGAATAACAGCACCCATCGCTGGTTAACTGGTCGTGATAATGATCGTGTTTTAGCTACGATTAATTGGTTAAGTCAACACCAGAAGTTATACGAAGTCCGTTTATTACAGATCCCCGAGATCACCGATTATGAACAATATATCGATGATGTTGCAGCTTATTTAATAGCGTTAGATAGCAGTGTACGTATTAAGCTCAATGCATTTCAGCATCATGGAGTTACTGGTGAGTCTCTCAACTGGACAACATGTAAAAAAGAGAACATCGAGGCATTGGCGGCATTACTCACTGAACGTAATATTACCAATTTAATCTTACCTAGCGTGTATGTATAGCAGCGCTAAAAACTATCGTCAGTGGTGATCAGCAGATCAGCACTGACTTTTTCGTTTAACATGGTCGCTATAATATTTATTTATTAGCCTGACCGATAGTATGGCCTACGGTGATAATTTGTTGATACAACCATCGCAACGCAGGATCATTCATGCTAGGTTGATACCACACTAAGCTGTAACCCACTTGACCATAATTAAACGGCAATTCTTTCATGGTGAGTGATTGTGCTTGCGCTGCCACTTCAGCCCATTTCTTTGAGCAAGTAAACAATAACTCAGTATTTTTGCACAATGTTGCTGCAACACCGAAATCAGCGACATTAACCATTACTTTGCGTTTACGGTGCTGTTGTGCGAGCTGCATTTCAAAAAATGGCACACTGAGATCATTATCGACAATACCAATATGATCATAATGTAAATAATCATCAATCGTCAGTGATTGCGTCGCAAGTGGGTGATGATGTGACATTAAACACACCATTTCATCTGTAAAGAGGTTTTCCCACACTAAATTGTTATCAATGTTCGGTGGTTGACTAAGATCATGTGGCAAAATAATAAAATCCAACACCCCTTTCGCTAACCCACCTACACCAATATTATCTTTAGACCAAATATCTAACCGAATATTCGGCGCAAGTTTCAATACATGTTCACACAAAGGTACGGCGATTAATTCAAAGGTACTTTCTCGCATCGACAGTGAAAAGCTACCGGCATAATTGGCAACATCAAATTCTTCTTGAGTCATGATCTGATTCATATCACTGATCATCTGATGCACCGTCGGCCCTAAACGGCGCGCCAATGGTGTCGATACCAACCGATTACCGTGGCGATAAAATAGCTCATCATTTAGTGTATCTCGAAGCTGACTCAAGGTTTTACTGACCGATGATGGACTAACACACAGCCGTTGCGCACAGTCTGTCACACTCAGAGTATCTAACATCACATGCAAGGTAATAAGGTGCTTCATGCTAATACGAGAAAGCCTAATTAAATCCATCTATTATCTCTTGAATATATATAAAAAATGCCAGCCAATAATCTATTGGCAGGCATTTATAGAACATTAACTATGGCAGTGATTAACGCTTAACGAATACCATTAAAAAACTCGGCACGAGTAGCTGGATTACGTTTGAAAATACCACCTAATGCAGTTGTTGTGGTCACACTGGTTGCATCCATTACGCCACGAGATTTAACGCAGTAATGGGTTGCATCAATAGTAACGGCAACATCTTCACTTTCAAGTAGCGTTTGTAATGCCACTAATACTTGCTGAGTTAAACGTTCCTGCACCTGTGGTCGTTGAGAAAAGAAACGTACAATACGATTAATTTTAGATAAACCAATAATTTTTCCACGCGGAATATAGGCAATCGTTGCTTGACCATCAATCGTTACTAAGTGGTGCTCACAGGTACTGGTTAAGGTAATGTCTTTTACTCGTACCATTTCATCACAGTTCATTTTATTTTCAATCACTGTGATTTTAGGAAAATTGCTATAATCTAAACCTGAAAAAATTTCATCGACATACATTTTTGCAATACGGTGTGGTGTTTCAACCAAACTATCATCGGTAAGATCTAACGCTAATAGCGATAAAACCTCACGCATATGGTATTCAATTTTTTCTTTCTTTTCTTCACGACTTACTACATCAGCTGTCATCGGGGTTTCTAGACCACGGGCGGCTAAGGCGTCACGTACTTGTATTGCAGATACACTTAATGCTGTCATCTCTTCCTCCAGCTGACCTAGGTAGAATAAAAAAGACATACCCTTCTGACCTTGCCAGCGCTAAAATCCTTAGCAGAATACCCCCAAATGAGAATAATTTCACCACCAAATTTCTTATGGTTACGTACATCAAGTGTATTTTAGTATATTCAATCTCTTACCGCGGTAGTCAATAAAGGGTAAACTACCTATTAACTAGCGTTCTGAACAATACTTAGTAAAAATCTGTAGCAAGATAACCTCAACTGAGAATTTTTCAGACCTGCTCACATCATTATCATTACTAAATAAATGGATTCGATTATGGGATGCTGCGACGTACCAGGTTTAATGACCGTTGAAACTGCGTTAAATAACATTATGACTCAGGTTTCACCATTAACAACAATCACCACGGTAGCATTAGCTGATGCAATGGGTATGGTGCTTGCTGAAGATATTCTTTCTCCTATTAATGTGCCGCCATTTGCTAATTCGGCAATGGATGGTTACGCGCTGCGTGCTGCTGATCTTGAACATACCAATACCTTAACTATGGTGGGTAAATCATTTGCGGGTATTCCTTTTACGGGTACATGTGAAGCTGGGCAATGTGTTCGCATTATGACTGGCGCTGAAATACCCGTCGGTGCTGATGTTGTTATCATGCAAGAAGAAACTCAAGTTGATGGTGATAACATTCAATTCAACATCAAGCCTAAAGCCAATGATAACATTCGCCCTATTGGCGACGATATGCATTGCGGGGAAACCGTTTTAGTTAAAGGTACCCGTTTAACAGCACGTGAAATGCCATTACTTGCATCATTAGGTATTGCTGCCTTTGCAGTGTACCGCCGCCCTAAAGTAGCCTTTTTCTCAACTGGTGATGAATTACGCCCTGTTGGTGAAGCACTTGCGGCAGGTCAAATTTACGATAGTAACCGTTATGGTATCAAAGCGTTATTAGAAAAATTTGGCTGTGATGTGTTAGATCTCGGTATTATCCCAGATTGCCCTGAAAAACTTCGCCAAGCATTCCTTACCGCATCAACAGATGCAGATGTTGTGATCACATCTGGCGGCGTAAGTGTCGGTGAAGCGGACTACACCAAAGACATTTTAGATCAAGAAGGCCAAATCGGTTTTTGGAAAATAGCCATGAAACCGGGTAAACCATTTGCCTTTGGTACCATCAATAATGCATGGTTCTGTGGTCTTCCAGGTAACCCAGTCTCTGCCATGCTAACCCTGTACCAATTAGTACAACCGATGTTAGCTAAACTAGCAGGTCATAGCCAATACCAACCACCGGTACGTTTACAAGCCAAGGCAACCTCTATGTTTAAGAAGCGCCCTGGCCGTACTGACTTCCAACGTGGTATCTATAGCATTAACTGCGATGGCCAATTTGAAGTTGCAACAACAGGCAATCAAGGCTCAGGCGCATTTAGTTCAATGCACCACGCTAACTGCTTTGTGGTATTAGAACAAGATCGTGGCCGTGTTGAGGCAGGTGAATTAGTCACCATTGAAATGTTTAACCATACTATGTACTAATTTGTTAGCAATGCATTAACTCGCTAACCAGTAAATAGCAAGTTAATGCATCAACATCTAGATGTAATCTCAAAGAACGTACGCTCGAATAAATAGTTAATAACGGTAATTTCACTTATGACAATAGAACAACATGCCAATGCTGAATTATCAGATCAAGAAATGCTGCGCTATAACCGTCAGATTATTCTGCGCCAATTTGATTTCGAAGGCCAAGAAGCATTAAAAGCCTCATCGATGTTAATTTTAGGTGCTGGTGGTTTAGGCTGTGCTTCATCACAATACCTTGCTGCTGCTGGCGTGGGAAAAATCACCCTGATTGATGACGATAAGGTTGAGGTTTCTAACTTACAACGCCAAGTCTTACATACTGATGCTACTGTTGGCATGCTCAAGGTTGAATCAGCTAAACAAGCATTAACGGCTATAAACCCCTATTTAACTGTTGAAACCATTGCTAAACGCTTAACTGATGACGAGTTATTACCACTGATTAAGCAACATAGTTTGGTGTTGGATTGTTGTGATAACGTTGATACACGTAACCAACTTAATCGATTATGCTTTACCACTAAAACCCCGCTTATTTCTGGGGCTGCTATTCGCATGGAAGGTCAAATAAGTGTTTATAGCTACCAGGATGGTGAACCTTGTTACCAATGTTTAAGTGCCCTCTTTGGTCAACAAACATTAACCTGTGTTGAAGCTGGTATTATGTCGCCTGTTGTTGGCATTGTTGGTGCAGTACAAGCAATGGAAGCGATTAAAGTGGCAACCAATATGGGTACACCATTAACAGGTAAGATCTTAATGTTAGATGCAATGAGCATGAACTGGCGTGAGATGAAATTGATGCAGCAACCAAACTGTTCGGTGTGTGGCAAATAGCGTAGCGAAATCACTATTATGAAACGTATTACTCTATTTACTCAAAAAAACTGTGGTCATTGTAAAGATGCTCAGCAGTATATGAAAACCAAAAATTACCCTTTTCGTTTAGTCGATGTAGCAACACCACAAGGTAGAAAAGAATTAAGTCGCACCGGCGCCCGCTCTGTCCCAGTTATAAAAATTGGAGATAGCGTACTAATGGGTTGGAATATGACTAAATTCGAACAGTTACTCCACCAAAAAGATTAATAACCTACGATATAGATTCAAAAAAAACCGACATCCTTAACTATTTCTAGTGGTATGTCGGTTTTTTGTCTTCACTAATAGCAATCAATACCGGTGATGATTAATCGTTGTCGTTAAGACGAATACCGTCTTTTTCAATCACAATTAAGCCTTTTTTGTAGAGGCCACCAATGGTCTTTTTAAACGTTGCTTTACTGGTACGGAAAACACGGAAGATCTCATCAGGAGTAGATTTATCACTTACCGGAATATATCCACCTTTGATTTCTAACGACGTTAGGATCTTATCTGCTAGGTCATCAACCTTACCTAAACCTACTTTTTGTAGTGATAAGTTAATTTTGCCATCTGGACGAATTTCTTGAACATAAGCTTTTAGTTGTTTACCAATAAACAGCTTACCAAATGCTTCTGTTTTAAAGAATAAACCCCAATGTTCGCCATTGATAACCGCTTTATAGCCAAGCTCGGTAGTTTCAGCAATGATAACTTGTACTTCTTGGCCTACTTTGTAGTTTGCAGGTGTTTGATCAAGGAAACGGTTAAACTTAGTCGAGCCAACAATACGACCAGATGCACGATCCGTGTAAACACGAACCATTACTTCTTCACCTTCTTCTAAGCGACGACGTTGCTCACTAAATGGAATAAGGAGATCTTTACGTAAACCCCAATCAGCAAATGCACCAATGGTAGTGGCACCAACAATACGCAGTTTAGCAAAACCACCCACTTCAACTAATGGCTCATCAGTGGTTGCAATCACTTCATCTTCAGAATCGAAGTAAATGAAAACTTTAAGCTTGTCGCCGAGCTTAGTACCTGCTGGCACAGTGTTCTTTGGTAACAAGATATTACCGAAATCATCACCGCCATTAAGAAACACGCCAAAATCTACCAGTTTGATAACTTCTAGTGTGTTGTATTGTCCAATTTTAATCATGTATCAGGTACTCTCTATATAGGCAACAACACGCTTATAGTGCAGTTGGTTCAATATCTTTATCAATCAATTTATTAGCAGCAATTATTAATGACTATCGCTAACTAGGCAATGCGCTATAATGCACGGGTTGCACTTATGATGCCGATATTATACGTGATGTTGTTAGCCTTCGCCCAACCTATCTGCAATTATTTGATGTTTTTTCATCCTATTAGCATTAATAAGTTGTGATTTATAAATAATGGACAAAAACTTATTCTCGTATAATCTCAAGGAAAACCACTTTATGCCATTTAGCATTATCCGTTGGAGGGAAAATAAAAAGTGATTACTGTCGATAAAAAAGATGGGCATAAACTCAAAATATCTCATGTGATTCATGAAACAACTAATCGACAGCTTGATATGTACATTTTTATCCCTGGTGAACTTGGGTTAAATGCCAATATCATCTCTGAAGAAGAGTTTTATCATAATGCCATTCATGGCAAACGTACTTATTTCAGTGATATCAACCATCTGCCTTTAGTACATAGTCGCCTTGCAAGCCGAGGTAAGCTCTCTATCGAGCAATACCGTTTAAGTTTAAGTCTCTATGCCTATCAATATGCGTTAGCCTTGGAAAAAACAACGCAGCAATTATTAGGAGATAGCAATGAATCGAAACAAGAAGAAATCGAAGAAGCTGCACAGTTAGCTGTTCGTATTCTAAAAAGGTTACGCCGTAACATACCAACCGATAAAAAATTACTTAAGTATTATGAAAATATTGATAATTATTTATCATGGTTTACAGAGCAACGTTTTCTGCAACTTATCGCTCACTTACCTCGTGGCGCTGAATACAATGAAATTAAACCTCAACTATTAGAGATTTGCCAAAAAGAAGCCCAACATCGTATAGATAATAATTATAATTCAGCAAGAGCGATGCAAGATCCAACGCGAATGTCAAATAAGATGCGTTTATTACGGCGTCTGATTGAATACCCTGTAACAATGAAAGAGAAAACCGTTGAGTTAGGTAAAAACACTCGCAAAATTGTCACCGGTGCCGCAGCGGGTATTGTGATGATCTTTGTGACCTTAATGCTTATTAAGGCACGCGGTATGTTAGGCGATATCACCGCCTCTTTTATTTTAGTTTTATCGGTTATTTATGCTGCTCGTGAAGTGTTTAAAGATGACTTAAAAACCATGCTATGGCGCTGGATGCGTAAAGGTAAGGCAAGATGGCGCAAACAATTTTTTGATGCTAATACTGGTCACGTTATTGGACGTCAACTTGAGTGGTTAGAGTTTGTTAATTACGATAGTTTGGTCGATGATATTCGTAAAACACGTAAACATAATGTTTCTCACCGTGAAGAAACCATTTTGCATTATAAAAGCACCACCAGAATGTCACCAACCAAATTCTTAAGTGGCTATGAACAAACACGCGAATCAATCATTCTTGATCTTAGATCAGTTGCGACCTTAATGGAAAAAGGTTCACAACGGTTATACCAACTGAATGATGGCCAAGTAACCAAAGAATCGGTTGAAAAAAGACATCTGATTAACTTGATTACTCAAGAAACAGATGAAGATAAAACAGTTCGAACTCAGCGCTGGAAAATCATAATGAGTCGTTCAAAGATCGTTGATATTGAACCAATTATTACGCCAGAACCAAAAAAACCAAAGCACAAAACAGCCATTAGCGTTGATAATTAATAGTTCATTATTTACGTAAATATAACCCATATAACAATGCCCTCATTACAAGGGCATTGTTATTTTAAGCAAAGGGTTTAATAACGTAATCGTTAGTTAGAACGCACACATAAAGGCAACTCTGCACCTTTCTTTGTTAAACCAAATTGCCATACGTTTAAATCGCGGCAACGAAATGCACCGGCACATGACAGTAAATAATAACGCCACATACGATAAAATTTCTCACCATAATGTTCTGATATTTGCGGCCAGTTTTTTTCAAATTTTTCGTTCCATGCAACTAAGGTTTTATCATAGTCTGGGCCGATATTTTGAACATCTTCAATATTAAAATAGTCTTCTGTAGCAGCACCAATTTGTGTCATTGACGGCACAACACCATTAGGGAAGATATATTTGTTAATCCACGCGTCGGTTTCTGTTTTAGAATTTGGGCTACCGATAGTATGTAATAAAAATATGCCATCATCAGCAAGGTAACGGTGAGCAGCTTTGAAGTAATCTTCATAATTCTCAGGACCCACATGCTCCATCATACCGATAGATACAACGCGATCATAAGGCTGTTGTGGTTTATGTAAGCGATAATCTTGTAAAATGAATTTCACAGGAAGATTGAGATCATCAGCGCGTTGTTGTCCTAATGCTGCTTGTTCTTTTGAAAGGGTTAAACCATCACAAATTACGCCATAATGCTCTGCTGCATAATTCATAAAACTGCCCCAGCCACAGCCGATATCTAGCAGCCGCATACCTGGTTTTAGACCCATTTTGCGGCAAACTAAATCAAGTTTAGCTTCTTGCGCGCTGTCTAGATCTGTTGCATTTTTCCAATATCCACAGGTATATGTCATGCGCTTATCAAGCATAGATTCAAATAAATCATTACCTAAATCATAATGAAAAGGCACATCTTTCGTTACTCGATCAATACTTTGACGGTTAAAAAGATGTTTTACTTTTGAGGCACCAATTTTTAAACCAATGGCAAGCTTAGAAGATAAATCAAGCTTTTCATCAATACGAGCATGTAATACACGGTTGATCATTTCATCAATGGCATCACAGCTCCACCAGCCATCCATATAACTTTCGCCAAAGCCTAATGAACCTTCGTTTAATACTCGATCATATAAACGTTCATCGTGGACTTTAATATCCCAAGGTCGAGAACCATTTATAATTACATCAGCATGAGATAATAGATTTTGGAAAAAAACTTCATTTGTCATCGTTATCATTCCTTATATGACCAATATGTGTGACAAATTGCCTTTAAATAAAGAAAACGACAATGATAATTGTTGAAAAATAAGATTTAACGAATTATTGCGTGCATATTTTAAAACTAAATTTACAGAAAAAGGATATTTAAAAATAAAATACAAACCAATTAGATTAAATAATATCCTATATTTTAATTTATATTGATATTTATCTTTAGTTATAAATCATCATCAATGAATAGTTTATGAATAAGTGATATTTCATTTTTTTGCATTAATTCCACTTTTTTCAAACTCACTATTTAGCAGTCGCTAAAGAATCATTAATAACCAATACCCCTACTTTTCATCCCTTGTTTATTTACCGAGACTCGATAAGCTTAAATAGTTCCCTTCTTTGACTATAGGTATCGCCATGAAAACACTTTCAACACTGAAGTTTGCTAATAGCTATAGCAATCTTGCTGCATCACTCGGCACGTCTATAGTACCACAACCTTTAGAACATCCTTTTCTGGTGCATTTTAATCCATTTGTTGCTGAAAAACTTGAGCTAGATCCAGCAGTTGCACTCGATACACATTTTATCGATATCTTTAGTGGCAACACAATATTAGCTAACATGTCTCCATTGGCGATGAAATATAGTGGTCATCAATTTGGACAATATAATCCAGACCTTGGAGATGGCAGAGGACTATTACTAGGAGAAGTCGTTACCAGTGCGGGTCAAAAATGGGACTTACACTTAAAAGGCTCAGGAAAAACACCTTATTCTAGAATGGGTGATGGGCGTGCTGTATTGCGATCCTCTATTCGTGAATACCTTGCAAGTGCAGCTATGGCTGGACTTAACATACCAACAACTCACGCATTAGCAATTATTGGCAGCCAAACATCTGTGATACGAGAACATGTTGAAACCGCAGCAACGCTTGTTCGTGTTGCTGAAAGTCATCTTCGTTTTGGTCATTTTGAGTATCTTTTTTATACCGGTCAACATCAACAATTACAACAACTCGCTGACTATGTTATTGAACATCATTTTCCAGAGTTGGTCTCTGCTCCTTCTCCTTATGGCGCACTGTTTAAGCAAATATGTCAATGTACAGCTGCCATGATAGCGGCTTGGCAAGCGGTGGGATTTGCACATGGCGTTATGAATACTGATAACATGTCGATTTTAGGGCTAACGTTTGATTATGGCCCATTTGGATTTATTGATGATTATGAACCTGGTTATATTTGTAATCATTCAGATTACTCAGGTCGTTATGCCTTTGACCAACAACCTTCCATTGGGTTATGGAACTTATCTGCTCTCGGTTACGCTTTGACACCATTACTCGATAAAACTGAGATTGATAATGGCTTAGAACATTACCAACACCAATTACAGCAGCAATATAGCCATAACATGCGTCAAAAATTAGGGTTAACCATTGCAGATGAGTCTGATACTCGATTATTTTCTGAACTGTTGCAGTTATTAAAACAATATCAGGTTGATTACACATTGTTCTTTAGAACATTATCTCAAATTACTATTGCTGAACTAACACACAGTGAACATCACTTTAAAACACTATTCCAATGCACTTTAGCCCTAAAAACATGGTTAGCTTGCTATCAACAACGGTTACAACTTGAGCCAGATACTCACCAGCGTTTAGCGATAATGCGACAGCATAACCCGAAATATATTCTCCGTAATTATCTTGCTCAGCAAGCTATTGAAGAAGCTGAACAAGGAAATTATCAACTTATTGAGCAATTAATGACTGTTCTAGCACACCCTTTTAATGAACATGAAGATGCAGAAAAGCTAGCACAATTACCACCGCATTGGGGTAAACATCTTGAAATCAGCTGCTCATCATGAATTTTCGTTTTAGATATATACAAAAAAACCTCACTTATAATAAGTGAGGTTTTATCTTTGACATTAACTCTTAAGTACTTATGTACTCTTATAAATAATAATATTTTATTGCTTTCATATTGCTGTCTAATTCATAGACTAGCGGTACTCCAGTAGGAATCTCTACCTGAGTTATCTCATCATCAGCAATATCACTGAGATGTTTCATTAAGGCACGTAAACTATTACCATGTGCCGCGATAAGAATATCTGCACCACTATTGATTTTAGGTACAATAACATCGTTCCAAAATGGAATTACACGCTCATAAGTATCTTTTAATGACTCACCAACAGGTAGCTCATCAACAGTTAAATCAGCGTAACGTGGATCATTACCTGGGTAATAAGGGCTTGTTTTATCAACAGCTGGTGGCGGTGTATCGTAGCTTCTACGCCAGATGAACACTTGCTCATCACCAAACTTTTCTGCTGTTTCTGCTTTATTTAAGCCTTGTAAGTTACCATAATGGCGTTCATTTAACTGCCAGCAATGATCAACCGGTAACCAGAGTAAATCAAGTTCTTCAAGTACGATAGATAAAGTATTAATGGCACGATTCAACATTGATGTATAACAGAAATCAAATTTGAAATTATTTTCTTTTAATTTTTGACCTGCTGATTGTGCTTCTGATTTACCTTGTTCAGTTAATGGTACATTGGCCCAACCAGTAAAACGGTTTTCTTTATTCCACTGGCTTTGACCATGACGAATTAAAACAATGCGAGTCGTTTTCATAGCAACCTCTATATTCTTATTAGTATTAATAACGGTGCTAATTATTTTCATGGAAATATATAAACCTACTCATAATAAACTTATTAATAATCACTTAAATTTAATAAGCCATTAAGCTTTAAAACTCAATAATAAAATAAAATGGTTATTTATTAGTTTAATTATTTATATACTTCAATAAAAATATCGTTGTCATTGGCATATTTATCAAACACCGAAATCTTATTGATAATCATTCTTGTCTATGGCAATTAAGATATCACCCACTCCTTTCGATAGCAATAGCGTCCGAAAAAATAAAATAAGACACAAAATATATAAATACAGACAAAACAACACTTAAAATTTAAGTCTGTCTTTGACGGTTGTTTTTAACCAACTGATTTTAAATAGTTTTGATATTTTAAGACGTAATCAAATCAACTTGTTGTAAAGAAATATTTACAGCTATTATTGCAATAGTTAAAATCAATCAATGAAACGTCTTAGCATGTTGGTGCTAAGACGTTTATAAGATTAAGCAATACGTTCTAGACCTTTGGCGAGATCATTTAGTAAATCATCACAGTCTTCTAAACCGATATGAACTCTTACTAATGTACCGTTAAAATCAACCTTACCAGCAGGACGAATACGGTTAAGCTCTTCCGGTTGGTTGGTTAAAATCAGCGACTCATACCCTCCCCATGAATATGCCATACTAAAATGGTTAAAATTATCAAGGAAATTGGCAATCTGCTGACTATCAAGACGTTTTTTAAGCACGAATGAAAACAATCCACAACTACCACTAAAATCACGCATAAAAAACTCATGCCCTTTACAACTTGGTAAAGCAGGATGATTGACACGTTCAACTTGTGGATGCTGCGCTAACCATTCAGCAATCTTGATACTACTGTCATGATGTTGTTTTAAACGCACTCCCATCGTCCGTAGACCACGGGCTGCAACGTAGGCAGTATCCGCATCAACCATTTGTCCCATTAAATAAGATCGCTCACGCAACTGATCCCAACAACGGCTATTGGCTACTGCTGTACCTAACATTGCATCTGAATGACCAACAATATATTTAGTCCCTGCTTGGACTGAAATATCAACATCATGATCTAAGGCTTTAAATAACACTCCTGCAGCCCATGTATTATCAATAATGATTACGATTTCAGGATTAATTGCTCGTACGGCTTTTACGATAGCTGGTATATCTTGTACTTCCATGGTGATTGAGCTGGGGGATTCTAAAAACACCACTTTAGTGTTGGGTTGAATTTTATCAGCAATGCCTGCACCAATTAATGGATCATAATATGTCGTATCGACATTAAGTCCTTTTAACACTACATTGCAAAAATCTTGAGTTGGCTCGTAGGCTGCACCCGTCATTAAAAGGTGATCACCTGCCGCCACAAACGCTAGAATAGTATTTGCAACTGCAGCTGCGCCACAAGGATACAGATAACATCCAGCCCCGCCCTCGATTTCAACCATCGCTTGTTGAAGTGAAAAATGAGTTAAGGTTCCGCGACGACCATAAAATAATTCACCATTAGCACGATTAGCTGTAGCTTGTTTTTTATCTGCGACTGAATCGAACACTAATGATGATGCTCGTTGAATAACACTGTTTACAGCCCCTTGACCAAATTTCTTTGATCGCCCAGCAGTAACCAGTTGAGTATTAATATTCTGGCTAGACATATCACTCCCTTAATGTTTCACCGTATGTTATTGAATATTCATTGTATAGCACGAATAAGCGCATCAAACTAGCAACCAAAAGTTATTGGTTATTCCTCTTCACCGATCACAACCCGTTGCTAATACTGTATATTATCTACACTTTCTATTAGAGTGATCGTCCCATGAAAAAAATATGCATTACAATACTGACGTTGTTGCTATTTTCTAGCTATGCCCTTGCAGATACGAACATCTGGCTCAATAGCAACCATAAAAATATTACCCCCAATGTTGTCATAAAAGACAACCAAATATGGTTCGCCAATAATCACACTCAAACACCTAATTTCATTATCTTTCACCAAATGGATCAAACTAAAATCACTCAAGCATTAACCAATAATCAAGCAGTTATTGTGATTAAAAACAATAAAATATGGATCAATGAAATAAGTAGTCAGCCACCTTTTGCAATATTAAAAAATAATCATCAAATTTGGCTACAAGATAATCATGGCACTGTTGCTAATGCGATTATTAAATCAAACGGCACTTTATGGTTATCAACCAACACTTCCGCTATTGCTGATGCTTATATCGGTGGAAATAACCAACGCCAGAATGGATTTATTATTGCTGCATTAATTTTATCTCAGCAATTAGGCTAGTGTAATTAACAAAATTTCCTTAAAATAGACAATTGCACCAAGTTATCACTCAAAGAGTACAGCAATGATTAATAATGAATTAAGTGTTATCGATAGCCTTGAAGAGCTAGAAGCTTTTCTACTTTCCGTTGAAAATGGTGGCCTTGGGCTACAAGGTGTTGAAGGTGTTGGCATGGCAACGAACAATGCTGATGGTCGTCATTTTGTTGCCGTTTTCAATACTAAGCACCAACTGATTTATGGTCGCTGGGTTACCGATGATGTATTTGAGAACGGCAAAGAATTAGTCAGTAAAGGTCCACGTAAAACACATTAACTGACGCGATTACACAACTATTTTTCCATGAAACGCCTATTATCATAATTGGCGTTTTTTTTATTCCATAACAAGTCAATTAACATTGGTTTGCTATTTTATTCGTTGATGTACTACTATCAGGCAATAATATACAAGATTCACAATCTATAACTACTGTTATCAGTTCTAATATTCACCGATTATTTTATCAATACGGCAAGATAACGCTAATAACATCACTTATATAAATATTAAGGACATTATCATGCCATTATATTATCGCTCATTCCCCTTGGTTATCCTTTTAAGTTCATTAATAATAAGTGCTAATGCTAATGCTAATGCTAATGCTACATCAGAAAAATGTAGCCAGTTAAGCACAATAGTAGATAAAACTATCTGCTCCTCACCTGAATTAACCAAGATAAACCATCAACTTGAGCAACAATATGAACAATTAAAAAAAGCCCATAGTGCTGTAGATCAGGTAGTTATCACAAATGCTCAAGATCAATGGCGAGATCAAATTGAAAAACAATGCACGAAATTGGAATATATGGAAGGCTGCATTCGTCTTAACTTACAACGTCAGCTTTATGAAATTAAAAATGAAGCGACTGCGCTAGTAACGGTCAGTAAAAAGTGGCGTCGATTAAATAGCTCTTTACGTCAATATGCTAATAGTGTGAAAAACAACCACAAACAGTGTCCAAATATTTCTCGCACACCGCCTAAAGATATAAAGCAATTAATTCCAAGCCAATATCTTTATGTAAAATCTTTAGTCAACCCACAATGCGATACTGTAATACGTACTTTTGCAGGATGTGGCACATTAAAAAATAATCGCTGTAATAACTGGCAGTTAAAACTTGTAGCTTCGAATGCTAATAATCAACATCCTTATGTCGTCGGTACGTTAGCAACAACCCATAGAACAGGTAATAGCGGTGCGATTTTTGTTCCTTATAAGTTTAGTCCTAATGGTAAAAACCTTATATTAAAAGCCATGATGGGCCCTCCTGGTGCAGGTGGCGGCAATATTAACTATGGTTATGATGTTATTATTCATAATAGTAAACAACAACTTTCAACGTCAACTCAACATTACCTAGCGCCAGCAAATGCTCATTTTTACGCCAATAATACTCGAGTGGCTTATTTAGAAAATTCATCATTATTACCTAATTATCCACAACCTGGTGGTGGTTCAAATAACGGAAAATTAGTGATAAAAAATGTTAATACCGACCAAGTTTTAATGACCAAAGAGCACACAGATACAAGCTATGCCATTAAAAAAATAAACACCGCCAATCACACAATGACGATTGCGACGACTGTGCATCGATTTGGTGGCAAATGCCCAAGAAAGGAAGACTCGCTGGGTTGTAGTTCTCGTACAACAACAGAACAAAAAATCACACTTCCTTAATACCATCGTATCTATTTGAATAAAAGACAATAGCTTTAGCCCTCACACGTTATATAAATTAACCTTGAGGGCTAGATTTATTGCTTATCTATATCAACTTTTTGTGCTTTATTTTGTGCTGTTTTTACACGGTAAGTACCATCTTTATAAGTAATATTAAAAGCAAAATTACTTAAAATAAGCCCAATAAAAATAAAGTTGTACATCGAATGAATGATAGCTAACGCTTTAGCATCATGACCTATTGGTGCCATATGGCCATAACCAATGGTTGTAGCCGTTATAAAACTAAAATAAATTGCATCAAAATTAGATACTAACTCACTAACACCGCCAGTTGCTTTATATAAAACAGCAAAGCCTAAGCATACTTCTATATAATTAATAACGAGCATTAAATAAGAGCGTTTTTTAGATATTGGAGGACTATAAATATCAGAAAGAAAGATCACTCCTAACAAATATAATAGTGTTTCAAGTAAAAGATAACTAATAAAGACGATTGCAAATGTTGAATCTTCCAAATTACATCTAAATATTATTATTGGTGTTACTAATTTAGATATCACATAAATTTCAGAACATATTTTGCGCGGTAATAACCCAAACTTCCCAGAAAGATGGCGAAGATATAAACCAGGAAATACATAAGAAGATAATACTAAAAATAATTTAAATAATCGTTCAATACCAAAGGTATTCTCTTTTTCATCATTCCAAACGGCTTTTAGATGATCATTTTGAATGGTAATCGCTGGTCTTACACACCGAAATTCAGTGCTCCACTGACTTAAAAATAACTTTCTTAAAAAACCCAAAACAACTCCTATGACTACTACAATTATGCTGCATAACTGCTTTATAGATCATATCATTATTTAAAATGTTTTTTTGTTTCACTTGCCTCATATTAGTGAATTATAGATATACTGACAGACCCTATTTAAATAATACCCAATAAAGAGAAAGATGTAAGACATAACATACAAACTTAATAAAATTCGCATATTATATCCTACATCAATATTTTATTTATATTTGTCAAACTAATAATATTCAAAACATTTTAGTTGAATAGCCATGTCTTGTATTATATTAAATCACGATGCTTATGAGCGCGACGCTTGATAGATAGGTTCAATCGTTTTTGCTAATGCGGCATCAAAATCAGCTTGTGCTTGATCTGCAAATAGATCATCTGTTAATACACGAGAGAAGCTTGCAATAATACCATTATTTGCTGCGAGTTTTTCACAGGCTTGCATAAGTGGAAAACCACCAGACAACGCAACAACTTTAACTACATTTTTATGAGCGATTAAGTCACTATATAAATTAGCTTGTTCAGGCAATGTAAGTTTAAGCATAACGAGTTGATCGTCATTAAGTTGATCAAGTTGTACTGATAACTCACGGTTTAGAATCTCTTCTGCTTGTGCTTTTTCAGGACTATCAATGCTAACTTCAGGTTCAATAATAGGTACTAGACCACCAGCTATAATTGTTTTAGCAACTTCAATTTGTTGAGCGACAACTGCTTTAATACCTGTTTCATTTGCATCCCAAATCACAGAGCGCATCTTGGTGCCAAATACATCTTTACTTTTAGCCTTTGCAACCAGTGCTTCAAGACCAATAATCGGTTTCATAAGTTGAACGCCGTTCGCCTTATCTTCAAGACCTTGGTCTACTTTAAGGAAAGGTAATACCCCTTTATCTTGCCAAAGGTAAAGTGAAGACGGTTTACCTTCAATTTCACGATCTAGTGTATTTTCAAATAAGATAGCACCAATAACTTTATCGCCACTAAACGCAGGGCTAGTAATAATACGAGAGCGCATAGCGTGTACTAAATCAAACATTTGCTCGTCATTATTATAAGCACTTTCTTCAATACCATATGCTTTTAGGGCCTTAGGCGTACTACCACCACTTTGATCTAGTGCAGCAATAAAACCTTCTTGAGTGCGCATTTTTTCTAGTTGCTGTGTGTTGAATGTAGTCATAAGTTATCCCTCTGCGATTTAGGTGAATCCTATATACTGATTAAATTAGAATAGTCATTATTAATCAAAAACAAAAAATTTATTTTTCAATGTGTCAGTATCTTTTTGATTTAATCTCCTTGACTTGCTATCTACTATAGCCACAAATTTTTTAACTTAATATAGCTCTTTTGACAATTAATAATCAAAAAAAGCCAATATCGGTTTAATAAAATAATATTTCCATCAGTAAAAACATAA
Organism: Photobacterium andalusiense; assembly: GCF_900185625.1. GTDB lineage: Bacteria > Pseudomonadota > Gammaproteobacteria > Enterobacterales > Vibrionaceae > Photobacterium > Photobacterium aquimaris. Next base: position 722,185 of record NZ_FYAJ01000001.1, on the reverse strand, counting down.
CATATTGTTTATATGAAAAAAAACCGCATATCTTATAAGATATACGGTTTTAAAATATATAGATTGAAACAACAGTTAAAAATAACTTTGCTAGCTTATCTGTTTATGCTTGTAGATCAGCATATTGATCAAGGTCAGCAACAGTAACAGCGGTAATAAACTCACCATCTAGGTAAAAGTTCACAGCATCACCTGCTTTCTCTCCACGCAACAATGTCGTTGTACCATTATGGTGAGATACTTTCATTTCTAACGTATTGTCATCAAGCTGCTTAAATGCTGCCGCTTCAATATTACTATTCTGTACACTTGCTAATGGTACTGTAGTTAATGAACGATCTAACATATTGTTGATCTTCAAATATGTGTTTAGCTTCATGTCTGCAACTGCTGGTGACTTACCAGTAATTGGGTTTTTCCCTGTCCAGAACTCAATTGAATTGAAGATAAATAAATCTGCAGTTGCAGCAATGCCATATACAGGACTTAATAACACATACAATCCTGCACGACCATAGCGGTTATCGACAGCTGATAAATTAGCTTTAGTCACCACCTTAGAAACACCCATTTGACCAATACAGCCTGTTAGTGACGTGGTTAATACTGCAATTGCTACTGCTTTAAGTGCAAATTTTTTCATTTAAAATTAACTCCGAACATATGATCTGACTAGACCAAAAACGTGCGGATTATAATTTTTTTCATTTCCATTACGAGCAAATAAGTAATAGCAAATGTTTCATTTGAAACAGTACAGTCACATATATCTATACTGTTAATGAAACACATAATTTCAACATATCTCAAAACAATGAACATATCTTAAGTAATTCTTAAGTTACATCACAGATAATATTATGATTAATTGACTAATTAAAGAATAAACAATGCGCAAAATTTTCCACTTAAAGATGACCAGTTTTATTGTATGGATGTCGCTCTATTTCACCTTTTGTTTTAATTTTCCAACCATAGCAAAGATTTTTTCGTTAAGTCATACAGTATCAAACCCTCTTTTTCCCTATACTGCGCCTATTGTTTTAATTGCTGCTTTTATCATTATTTTCAGTTGTTTGTGTTGGCCATACATTTTTAAAGCCATCATGATTTTTTTAGTCATCACATCATCAATGGCGTTATTTGCTGAAGTGAATTACCACACTTTATTTGATAATGCGGTTATTGAAAGTATCTTCCAAACACGCTCTGATGAAGCATTATCGTATGTTAATTTACATTCTATCACTTACATTATCGTCTTTGGTTTAATCCCAAGCATTTGGATTGCTTGCATTAAAATCACTAAGCGTGAAACATTTATTAAAGAAATTATCGCACGCATTATACTTATTGGTATCGCTACAACTGCACTACTTATCATCGCGTTAACGAACTACAAAAGTTATGCCGCAGTTGGTCGTAATAACCACTATTTAAACCGTATGATCATACCTGGCCATGTGTACGCCGGTGGTAAATACTTATATAAGGAATTTATTTACAAACCACTGCCATACAAAAAACAAGGCTTAGATGCCAAACTATTACCAACCAAAAACCACAAGCCGACATTATTTGTCATGGTTCTTGGTGAAACCGCACGTACTTATGATTATGCCTATAATGGTTATAAACGCGACACTAACCCTTACACCAAAAATGAAGGGATCATTTCATTTAGAAATGTACAATCATGTGGTACTTACACCGCATTATCCGTACCGTGTATGTTCTCTAACCTAACCCGCGCTCACTACAATCAAGATCGTGCTTATACTCAAGATAACGCCATTGATATTATTCACCGCGCTGGTGCTGAAGTGTTATGGATCGATAATGATGGCGGTTCAAAAGGTGTTGCAGCCAGAATGCCTTATGTTGCAACTGATACATCAAAACATAATCAATATTGTGACGGCACTAGCTGTTATGATGGCGTAATGCTAAGTAAAGCTGCAGCCTTTATAAACAAAGATGATAAAAATAAGTTACTTGTTTTACATCTTATTGGCAGCCATGGTCCAACATATTTCCAACGTTATCCAAAACAATTCGACCGTTTTAAGCCTTCTTGTAACCGTAGCGATATTGAAAATTGCACCGACCAAGAAATCAAGAATGTCTATGACAATACCATTCTCTATACTGACTATGTCGATGAGCAAGTCATTAAATTATTGAAGAAAAATGAAAACAAATACAATGTTGCGATGCTATACATGTCTGATCATGGTGAATCGCTAGGTGAAAATGGCTTTTATCTTCATGGTGCGCCTTACCCTATTGCGCCTAAAGAACAAAAGCATGTGCCATGGCTATTATGGATCCCGACTCAATATGCGCAGCAAAAAGGCATTAATCTTAGCTGTTTAAAAGCGAAAGAAGACGTTGGTCATTTATCACAAGATAATTTGTTCCATAGTTTATTAGGTCTTTATGGCGTGCAATCTAAAGTTATCAACCCAGCACTTGATATTAGTGCGAGTTGTCGAGTTAAACCATAAACAGCTAAGGTAACACTATGATTTAATGTATACTTATACATCCCGTATAAGTATACATTTTCACGTTGAGTTTATAATGAAACTATTGATTATTGAAGATTCCTCACCGTTGCGCCGTAGTTTAGTTGTTGGGTTCAATAACTTAGGGTTCACAACTGATGAAGCAAGTAATGGTACTGACGGACTCAGCTTAGCACTTAATAATCCTTACGATATTATCATTTTAGATCTTATGCTACCAGGCATCGATGGTATGGAGATTCTCAAACAATTAAGGCAATCAGCGTTACAAACACGGGTTATTATTCTTTCAGCCAACAGTCAGCACCAAGATCGCATAAATGGATTGCTCCAAGGTGCAGATGATTACCTTACTAAACCATTTTCTTTTGATGAACTACACGCCAGAGTTGTTGCTGTTTCTCGCCGCGGTATTATTAATAATTTCACCAACACCATAACGATTAATGACTTTGTTTTAGACTCAAACACCATGAATTTACGCTATGAAGCGATTGACATTGATCTAACACCTAATGAATTTAAAATTATTGAGTACCTCTTTAACCATCCAAATCAAGTGATGAGTACAGCAATGATCAGCGATAATATTGCCAATAATTTTGATTATATTTCTAAAAACACTATTGAAGCGCATATTTCCACTATACGAAAAAAAATTAAATCTCATCCAATTACAGCGACTTTTCCACTTAAGAATAAACGTGGTTTTGGCTACTATATTGAGAATTAATAATGATTAAAACACGCTCAATAAAAAGAAACTTAATTAATTCAATTTCCGCAGTCTTTGGATTATTTATCATCATTGTGTATACATTTATTGATACCAGTATTGATAATTGGGCTCAACAACAGTTTAAAACTGGACTCAAAGAACAAATGGAGCAGATAAAAGTTCTGATCCATGATCATGCATCTCCCATTGTTGATAATAAAAATAGCCATTTTTATTACCAAATATGGAAAAACAATCAAACAATTAAACGGTCAGTTAATCTTCGTCCTTATCCTGAACTAGACCTGCACCACACTAAAATTGCAATTAACTCAAATCAACTGGTTCAAGTAACCATGCCAAATAATGCACCGGGGCAAGCGCTTTTATCGTCATATGTTCATCGCAACAAAGATGGTTCAAGCGACTATATGTATATCACCGTCGCAACCTCAACCAAAAGCCTTACTCGTATAACTGGACTATTAGATATTTTACTGATTGGTAGCTTCTTATTATCAATGATCATTATTCGAATTGTGACTAAAAAAATTGTTAGTCAAGGATTACTACCATTAGACTCATTAAATCACCAAATTAAAACCTTCAATAACAATAATGATGATTCAAATAAGCATTTTATATTTGATGGCGATAAAAATTATTCGGAAATTGATCTTATCATCAATGAATTAAATAATTTCTTAGCCATTAATCGTAATAGTATTGAAAATGAAAAGCGCATCACGTCAGATATAGCACACGAAATAAAAACCCCAATTTCCGAGCTAATTACACTCACAGAAGTCCACCAGCGTTTTCCTGATGATAAGCGCTTAGCAGAAACCTTTACTGATGATATTTTACAAATTTCAAATAGAATGCGAATAATCGTAGAAAACTTATTATTACTTCAACGTACATCATCAGCTATCGAACTATATAAACAGCCATTAGATCTAATGATATTATTCAATGATATTGAGCGTGAATTAGTATTCAAATACCCTGATATCAGCACCAGAATAACCAACAATACTCCGCTTAATACCACAGTAATTGCTGATACATTTAGCTTAAAAACAATTCTAACTAATTTGATTGATAATGCGCTGTTTTATAGTTTATCCACTACTAATATCCAAATAAACGTTGTCGATAAAACGTCAAACTTCATTATTGAAGTCATTAACACCACGACTGTTCACTATTCAGAAACTGAACTTAAAAAATTAGTTCAACCGCTTTATCAGTATGATTGTTCAAGATCAAACGATAGTCGCTACGGTTTAGGACTATCGATTGTTAATAATATTTGTAAAGTCAATCAGTACCAATTAACGATTTCACAAACAATAAAAGGCGATTTTAGTGTGAAGGTATGTATTCCTAAATAACAAATCATCATATTATTATGGAATTTTTTGATCTATCTCTACCATACTTTGAATCCCCGCAGTCATTATTTCCATAAATAATCGCAGTCTTTTTGAATAATAATTTGAGTAGGGATATACCAAATAAATCGGTAATGGATCAGCTTGCCATCCTTCAGCAATATGTACAAGTTGACCTGTTAGTAAGTAAGGTTCAACTAACCATGAAGAGACGGTACTGATCCCTAAGCCATCTTTGACACATTCAACAGCAGAATAAAGATTATCTGTCGATAGAATAGGATCTAATTCTAATATAGAGGCTGTACTGCAAGCAGTATTCTTTAACGTTAGCTCATGATTATAAAAACTACTGATCGCAATCCATGGCCATTGCTGTAATTCAGTAATATCATTAATTTTCCCGTATTTTTCGATCAGTGAAGGAGCTGCAACCACAATACGAGGAACATGCGCGATGAGTTTTGCAACTACATTTGGGGTTGTAACAGCACCGACATGAATTGCGCAATCAATATTATCAGAAAGAAAATCAGGCAAAGTATCATTTAATAGCCAATCAACACGCATTTCTGGGTATGTTGTAAGATATTTAATTAGTGGCTTCACTAACTGTTTCTGACCAAAAGCATGAGGTACTCTTACTCTCAATCGCCCCTTAATTGTAGCAGTCTCATTGACTACCGAGTCTTCTAATATTGACCACTGCGCTAATAATTGTTTAGCTTGTTGATAACAATTGTCCCCTTCATCAGTTAATTTTAATTGATGCGTTGTACGCAACATTAACTTGCAATTAAGAATTTGTTCCAATGATTTCAAGCGTCGGCTGATCGTCGGTTGAGTCGTGCTCAATTGTTTAGCAGCAGCACTTAAACTTCCAGCTTCAACAATTCTTACCCACGTTTTAAGTAATAATATTCGGTCAAGGTTTTTTAGAGTCTGTATATTCATACGCTGAGTGTATAACAGTATTACGATTATGCCATCTATAAAATTAGTATTCGTTCAGGCATATTCTCGTCCATACTTTTCCGTAAACGGACACACAATGACTCTCATAGCTCAACCGCTGACTAAGCAACAAACATTACCTCTTAAGCAACTCTTTGGCTTATCTGTCGGTGCTGGATTTAGTGTCTCTGCTATTTATTATAACCAACCTATTATTGGGTTATTATCAAATGCCTTTCAGATAAAAGTCAGCGAAGCAGGACTTATTGCGATGCTCACTCAAATCGGTTACGCATTAGGGATATTTTTTCTTGTGCCGTTAGGAGATATGGTTAATCGTAAAAAGCTGATCATTTCTAAATTAGTTCTTCTTTGTGCAGCATTGTGGCTCTGTAGCTTTTCTTCTACTTTTCCAATCTTATTAATTACGAGTTTGTGTGTCGGCATTTTAGCTACATCAGCACAAGATATTGTCCTTGCTAGTACTGTAATATCACCGCCAAATCAAAGAGGAAAATCAGTCGGTATTGTAATGACCGGATTATTTTCAGGAATACTCTTATCACGTGTGTTTAGCGGTATTATTGGTCAATTTTGGGGTTGGGCAATAATATTCCAACTTGCCGCTTCAATTATCATGGCATTGATCATCTATTTTTGGTTTTCATTACCTACAATGCCATCCCAAAACACACTTACCTATAAACAAATAATGGCCTCGTTAAAACCACTATGGCAACAGTTTCCACAATTAAGGCAATCTGTTGTTGCTCAATGTTTCGTATCAATTGCCTTTAGTGCCTTTTGGACTACGCTAGCACTGTTTTTATCTCATAATTATGGATTAGGTAGCGCGACGGCTGGAACTTTTGGATTAGCTGGCGCAGCAGGTGCTATCTCGGCACCGTTAATTGGTGGATTATCAGATCGGATTGGTGCACATAAAATACTCTTAGTCAGTATTAGTATCGTCATTTTATCATTTATCGCGATGCTATTTATTCCATTCTTCGCTATACACCTGCAAATAGGATGGTTGGTTTTATGTGTGATACTTTTTGACTTTGGTATCAACGCAACATTAGTGTCACATCAAACGATTGTTTATAGTTTACAACCTGAAGCAAGAGGACGCCTTAATTCAATCTTATTCACGTTTATGTTTATTGGCATGGCAATAGGATCGGCTGCAGGGAGCTATCTTTATCAACATGTAGGCTGGAATGGCGTTTTAATGCTTACTATCGTCGCGCCGATGATCGCATTAATAATAAGAATGAAACCAGTAACAACAACAGATTTGGTTTAACGGTATTAATATTTTGATATTCGTATAAAGAATGCGATTATGCACGTAATTTATAGCGTCATCTTTAAGCGAACGATCAAATGCAAACTAAAGTACATAATGTGATGGCATGGCGTCAGGATATTTTTGCAGGATTATCCGTCGCTGCTATTGCCTTACCCGCTCAAATGGCAACAGCACATTTAGCAGGCTTCCCCGTTATTTACGGTTTATACGTTTTTGTTGTATCCAGTGTTGGTTTTTTCCTTTTTGGCAGCAATCGTTATTTATCATGTGGTGCCGATTCTACTATCGCACCTATTTTTGCCGTGAGTCTTGCAGGTTATGCTGCATTATTCAGTGCACAATATATGGCACTTGCTTCTTTATTAGCATTACTGGTTGGTGGCATTTTACTCGCGGTATATGTATTTAAATTAGGTTGGGTTTCTAATTTACTGTCTTATCCGGTGACATTAGGTTTTTTAGCTGGCGTATCAATTCATATTATTGTGAGTCAACTGCCAGCAATTTTAGGCTTACCACATGATATTGCATCACCATTCCCGGCTATTTATCATTTAATACTGAACATAGAACAGTTTAATATTATTACTACCTTAATTGGTGGCAGTGTATTTAGTTTTATCTTTTGGTTTAGTCGTCAATATAAACGCTTCCCTGCAGCCTTAGTTGCTTTAGCCGTTAGTATTACAATTGAAATAGGGTTAAATGCCAATAATATTCATATTCCAACCTTATCTAATCCTGCTGGGTTTGAACTTCATTGGGCAATTGTTGGCTTACCATGGCAACAAGCATTAACGATTTTTCCATTAGCATTATTGATCGCAATGATTTGTATTGTGCAAACATCTGCGGTATCTAATACGATTAAAGATCGTAATACCACGCCTAACTTTAACCGCGATTTTGCAGGTATCGGCTTAGGATCGGTATTATCAGGTTTAATTGGCGGTTTTCCTGGAAATGCAAGTCCACCACGCAGTATGTTAATTCAACAAGGTGGTGCACACTCAAAATGGGCGGCATTATTTTCAGCTGCGGTGATCTGTTTAGTGTTGCTCTATGCGCAAAACGTGTTTCATCTAATACCTAAAGCAACCTTAGCAGGGATCTTAATGTATGTCGGCTTGAGTATTTTTAAATGGACTGAGATTAAGCGAATCTACCAACAGAATCGGCAAGAGTTCTATCTGTGTCTCGCAACCATATTAATGATAGTCACTTTTAGAATAGATATTGGGGTAATGTTTGGAGTGTTATTATCATTGCTACACAGCGTGTTTATTATCACTCGTCCAAACTGTGAGGAATTATTTCGTGAGCCTCACTGCGATCATTGGGGACACCGTTCACGTTTAAACCCTGAAGATAATTTATCGACTGAAGAAGATGTTGCCGTACTTCACTTTTCAGCACCGTTATATTTTACGACTTTTTCATACTTTGAAGAGCGTATTTTACAACTTGCTAATACTCGTCCACAGCTACGTTTGATCATTATTGATGCCAGTAGTATCAGTGATATGGATTTAACCGCAGTAGATAAAATTGAAGTATTAAGTCACAAGCTGACCCATCGCAACATCACATTACTTTTTGTTAATATTGAACATCCACGATTTCGTCGTTTGGTTGAAACCACTAGCCTATTGACGATTTTAGGCCAAAAAACTGAATACAGCAGTATTGAAATTGCTATTAGTGTCCATCGCTAATTAAAGCTGACTACTTTCAATCATAAAAAGATATGTGCCACATCACGGCACATATCTCATTATTGTTATGCTAAATGCTTAGCTTGTTGTTGTAATTCTTTTTCCGCTTTCACTAAATCCTCAAAAGTCCAACCTACAGCTTCTGTTTTGGCCATAAGATCGCAAATATCAGCGATCTGGAAGACATCTTCTGAACTATCATTGTAAGCCACAACTAATTGTTGATCTTTCATATCCCAAGCCTCTGGATCTTTATCACCAATAAGCCCATCCAAATAATCGCCTAAACAGCAATGTACGATTAAAAAATGTTGCATTTGCAATTCTGAAACACCAAAAAGATTAGCGGCTTCAACATAATCATACATATAACTTGCAGATTCAGTATCAATAAAGAATTTAGTGACTTCAGAATCCCAATACTCAAAACCAACAACGTTAGACGCTACATAAGATTCAATTGCATTTACAACCACACAATAATCATTAACCATTGACTCATATTTGTTAGACATAACGACCCTTTAAATGCTGCTTATATACACCATGTTGAACTAACACAGGCACACGGTTTAATTTTGTCGCGATTATACTCAATACCAAGCCTATTGATAACAATAGACGCATAATAGTCCGTCATTATTTTATGGATATGTGGCTCTATTTATGAATATATAAATTAATGGAATAAATATAGATTTACGTTCAATAACTTAGCAATTGATATTTGTCATACAATTATATTAATAGTTCAATTATATTAGCCAGGATTTACATCCTCATCTAAAGAATCATTATCATGAACAATAATAAACTAGGCCTACTGTACAGTAGTATTACACTTTTATTCTGGGGAATATTACCCATTGCATTAAAACTTTCGGAACAATTCATTGATGCAACATCACTAAGTTGGTTCCGTTTTTTCATTGCATTTATTATTATATTTTTAATTCAATTATCTGCTAAAAAGTTACGTCAGTTTCGAGAAATAACATTAATAGACGCCATTAAGCTTTTATTTGCAGGTGTTTTTTTAACCCTTAATTACGTTACCTTTGTATTAACCTTAAAATATTTATCACCAGGAGAAGCTCAGCTCAACTTTCAAGTCGCCCCTTTTTTTCTTGCCTTTGGTAGCTTATTATTTTTTAAAGAACGCTTAACTGCAATTCAGCTTTCTTGTTTATTCACTTTAGCTATTGGCATTATTCTTTTCTTCCACCCTAATATTAGTGGTCATATTAATACTGGCAGTAAAGTCCTTATTGGGGTTGGCATTATTGAGTTTTCAGCACTCTCTTGGGCATGCTATACCCTGCTACAAAAATCACTGCTGGCTAAATTATCCACCTCAAATGTATTACTGTGTGTGTTTGGTGTAGGTATGGTTTTACTGACACCATTAACTGATTTTACTCGCTTAACAACATTAACAGGGTTTGATTGGAGTATTGCTCTTTTTTGCGCTTTTAATACCTTAATCGCCTATAGCGCATTGGCAAAAGCATTAGTGTTTTGGCCTGCAGCTCAAGTCAGTGCAGTTGTCGCCGTCGCACCTGTGATCAGCTTTATATCAACAGCATTGGTCGTTACGATGGGATGGTGGCCGACTATAATTAAATCACACCACTTAAGTGCATTATCCATTGTTGGCATCATTGTTATTGTGGGCTCTGTTGCTACTATGCAATTATTACCACATTTATTGACAAAAAATAAACAACGCCAACAAGTGAGTTAAAGCTTTCTCTTCTTTAAAGGGCTATCACACAGCCCTTTTTAAACCCATTCACTTGTATCTCAGCCAAAATACTACTTTATAAGACCAATCTTATCGATATTATGTGCTTAGAGGCTTTTTACCATTATTTAATAAACTGATTCGCCTTAGCCCAACGTTTAATTACATCTTTTGCTACTGGTGCTGGTCCAAAAAATCGTTCATGTTGAGAAATATCAGCAACAAAACGGCCTTTTTTAAAGAACAAGAACATTTGTAACATGTCATAACCCAATTCACTAAAAAGCTTAATTGGGCGTACAAATAACGAGAATACAAACCAAGGGATCGTCCACGTTGATAGTTTTTTACCAGTGACCTCTGTGATCATTTGTATTAACTCAGCTTGGCTTTTTGCGCCATCTTTCCAACCGACATCAATTGATTGATTATTAATATCATCACCAACATATACTGCAGCTTGTGCAAGATAATCAGCTAAATCATCAGTTAGAATATATGACCACTTGGTTGTAGTATCACCGATAGCATAAAAACGACCAGCTTTAAAACCATCAGCAATATAGTCTGATGTTTGATCTAAAAATGCCGGAGCACGAACAAAGACATAAGGGATCCCTGTACGCTTAATCACATCCTCAGCTACTTTCTTAGCGTGAAAATGTGGCACACTTTCAGCCTCATCACTGTTAACAATACTTAAGAACACAAACCGCTCGACGTTTGCTCTTGCCGCAGCCTCAGCTAAATTTTTATTACCTTGAAAATCAGCATCAAGACTTTCTTTCATATATCCATTGGCAGAGCTAATTACAATATCAACGTTCTGCATAGCCAAATCTAAAGACTCAGCATCTAACATATCGGCCTTAACCCACTCTAACGCTGCAAACTCATTATCACTTGGTGCACCTTTACGTGACATCGCCTTAATATCAATATGTGGGTACTGCATTAACTTACGTAAAATTTTACGACCTAAAAAACCAGTCGCACCGACAACAAGTACTTTCTTCTTTTGAGTTTGCATAATCATCTCTTTTCCGTCTTCATTTGATAAATCCATGTTATACAATTCCACTAATGACTTAAATACTCTAAAATGGAAATGATTGGTTCATAAATGGGATAATAATGAAATTACTTGATGATATGGCGCTATTTGTAGAAGTCGCAAAAGTGATGAGTTTTCGTCAGGCGGCTGAAGTAACTGGCGTGCCTAACTCAACCCTATCGCGAAGAGTTAGCGCCTTAGAAAAAGCAATTGGACTACGATTGTTTCATCGTACAACGCGAAAAATAGAACTAACAGAAGCTGGCCAGCTTTATTATCAACGCTGTCGTCGTATTGTAGACGAAGCTAAACTTGCCCATGAACAATTAGGAGAACTAGTAACTCATCCAACAGGTACAGTGCGTATCTCTGCACCGATTGATTTTGCGACTATTTATATCGCGCCTTTATTGCCAGAGTTCAGTCAGCGCTACCCTGATATTCGGTTAGAATTTGATTTAAGCTCTCGCCGTGTTGATATGACGTCAGAATCATTTGATGTTGCTATTCGTGCTGGAGAAAGCGAAAACTCAAGCTTAATTGCCCGTAAAATTGCCCACTTTCATCATTATGTGTATGCCAGCCCTAATTACTTAGCCCAATACGGCGAACCACAAACTCCTAACGATTTAGTTAATCATCAATGCTTTAGTATTGTAAAATCCGCCCACTGGGCGCTATATAACCAAGATATCTGCGCTGATATAAAAGTAACCAACAAGTTATTTGTTAATAGTATCGGAATGATCAAGCAACTAGCGATATTAAATATGGGGCTAATTCTAATGCCAAAAGAGATTGTGGCTCAAGAATTAGAACAAGGTAAGTTAACTCATGTACTTCCCGATTGGAAAAGTGCCGCAGTACCCATTTATGCCATCACAGAAACGCGATTATTACCGGCAAAAACCCGCTGCTTTATTGATTTTTTACAGCAACAATTAGAGATGAAAATAAAATAACGCGAAATAAAACACAAAAGAGATGGGACAGCCATACCTTGTCCAAGGTTATAATTTATGGCTGTCCTATTTTTCTTTAAGCTATTTTACGTGTGTAAAGCGTTGCCTTGTTACTGTTCCCCATTTATGGTCTTGGTATGTATCTTCAATATAATTATCTAATGTATAGTCACTCACAACGTCACGCCAAAAGCTAATAGCGTGATCAGCACCTGCAACTTGCTTGATTTCCCAACAACCGCCAAGGCGCTCAAATAAACTCGAAATAAAGCGTTTACCGACTTTATTTTTACGAAAACAAGGTAATACATAAAAATCACAAATTTCATATACTTGAGGCGTGCTTTCATCTATTGCTGTTAAAGCGGCAGGAATGCCATCTAAGTAAAGTAAATAGCCTGTAACGCTGCCCTTTAGTTGAGGATAAATCTCAAACAGGCCATTCGCTTTTGGTTTATCAACAACAATTTGAGAAAATTCAGCAGCATATCCTTGGTACAGGTTAGCATAGACATGAGCGTTACTGTCGTCTACTTTCACGATATTCATCATGCGTTTTCCATCATTATTAACCAAATAAGCATCATATCATCGCTAGTTGAATTTATTGCCTTATAGAAAATAGTCATTAACCTTTTAAGCATCAAAACCTGAGCTATGATCGCTTTTTCGATAGCAATATAATCTTGTTATAGACCTTAGGTTTCAATGTGTTAGATTAAATCAGTTGTGTATAAAAATAGGATTAATTACCATGACAAAATCTGACTATGAGTTAGTTATTAGGCATTATTTCCAAATGTGGGTTAAACGTGATTTTACACATTTAGATAAGCTTTTCGCCGCAGATATCTATTACAGCGAATGCTATGGGCCTGAATACTTTGGATTATCTGAAATTTATCGTTGGATCGATGACATGCTAGCCAAGCAAACAGTATTAGCTTGGGAAATTAAGCAATTTATTCATGAGCCGAGCACAAATACTGTGGTTGTTGAGTGGTATTTTAAAGAACAACAAAAATTAGACGTTAATGATTTTAATGGGGTATCTATTATTAAATTTACGCCTGAGGGTAAAATCTGCGTTATTAAAGAATTTGAATCGAAATCAGAGCATGTTGCGCCTTTTCACTAAAAAACAAAAAAGACAGGACACCCATATCTTATTCTCGTGATATTTATGGGTGTCCTATCTTTTTCTATCTTTGTTTAGTTAAGCGAATCAGCAATATGTATTTTCTAAATCAGCTACTTTGACCATTTAATGCCAATTTAATACGTTGATGCGTCCGGTAGTTTGGAATCGAAATAAATTGATTCTGAATCGGTTGAGCTCGCGGATTATCATAACCGTAAATATCATGGCGCACCTCTAACTGACCATCGGGTGTTACCCAAGCCGTTAAGTAAGCCACATCAACATTAACACGCGTGTTCAAGCCAATCTCACGGTGGTTGTTGGTATTAATCATATCGTCAACCGATGGCAAATTCGGCATATTTTGATAAGACAATATCAATGTTGCCATCTGACGTGGGTTTTGAACACGCATACAACCAGAACTTAAATCACGGTGGTAACGGTTAAACAATGGATATTCTGATTGTGATTCATCGTGCATATAAACAGAGAACGAATCAGGCATCAAGAACGCCACACGGCCTAAAGCGTTTTCAGGACCTGTATCTTGACGAAACTGATGAGGAAATGTCTTTGGATTTACCGTTGCCCAGTCAATTGATTCTGGTGGCACAACAGAACGATCCGTCCAGCTATTAATCACATCAATATGGCTATTCTTTAAAAAATTAGGATTAGCTTTAGCCGCTGGAATAATATTCTGAACTTTAATCGTTTCAGGCACATACCAATAAGGGTTAATCACAACCGTATTAATGTATGACTGGAACAAATTGGTTGGCCGTTTTGGCATACCATCGATAATTTTCGATTCAAATACAGATTTTTTATTGTCATATAGCGTCATTTTGAAATCAGGAATATTAACAATAATTTGTGGACCATTTCCCTGCAATTGCGCAAAACGCTCACGTTGTAAGTTCAATGCCGTAATACGTGCCAAACTAGAATAAGGACGGATTAATTGACTAACAACATCTGGCCCAATAATACCGTCTATCTTCAAACCATAATTGCTTTGAAAGCTTTTTATTGCCTGACTCATCACTCCGGTATTAGTAATCGTTTTTTGAGCAGTCATTTGTTGGTATTGAGGCTGAGTTAAATAGCCCAAATTCCAAAGCACAGTCGCCACTTTAGCGCCATAAGGAATGGTATCGCCGAGGTGAACTACGCCATCAAAGTGAACGTTACTCGAATCAAGCGGGTTAGCCGGTAGCGATAATAAGTGGCTAATAACATCCATTGTTGGCACAAACAGCGAAGAAGGAATAAGAGAGTTGATCTTTTGAACCGTTAATGGGAAATAATTCTGCGCCATTTTCAATGTCAACGGCGTCAATGTCACAGGCTGTGAATTGTATAATGGTCGAGGATCTTGCATTAATTGATGTACATAATCGGCGTAAATCAAATAGGTATCAGTTAATAGCAGATCAAACCCACGCTCATCTGGCAATGCTTGTAGTTGCTTCAACTCTTTTAGACGTTGCGACATACCGGGTAGTGTTTTGGAATCTGCCAACGCTTGTAATTGCGGCATAATCGCATTGACAAGCACTGGGTTAAACCAATATGGCATATAGTTATTTTCAGCATACAGCGCATTTAGAATATCACCGTTGCACACTTTTACAGTTGAATTGGCACACAAAGACGCAGTGCTATTTACTGTAGCACCATCTAAGACTTGCCAATCTAGCTTATTGCTCGCCACATTATCAGCCGCCAAAGCCGAACCACAGGCTAACAATGTTGACACGGTTATTACCGAACGAATCAATGTCGTTATTTTTTTGCAATTAAATTTCATCAACGTTCCTTAACTAAAAAAGGAAGAATATGCTTTTTTAGCGTTAAAATCATTCACCATTAAAAGTGACAAAGATTTCAAGAATGAAGAGTTGGCATAATTTATATTAAAAAGAAATAGATGCAGAATATTGATAGTTAAATATTTCAAGAAAAAGCTTATAACGGAGGCTATAAACTGCCATTTTGATACTAAATAACGCGCAATTGGTGGCCTATTTAGTACTAATTTGAGTCTAAAAACACCACTGAAAGAATCTTTATGGAGCCCTGTGATGGTTCTTGCTATGGTCCAATTACAATGTTATGGCGAACATAAGTTGGGATCTCAATCTTGTCGTCAAGATTTACAGCTCTTGATTCAGCATTAGCACCAACAATTTCATTGAGCTGCTCATAACTGATACCGACAACTCGAGACGCCGCCATAAGCCCATTAATAAATGATTTCTTGTCGCGTTTTTGCTGTATTTCATCTAATGGTATTGCACAATATTCACGGTACTGTTGAGTTAGCAAAGCCAATAACTCAGCTTGTTTCGATTCCATATAAACTCCTTTTATTTGAAATATCACAAATTATCAATCAGTTAAAAATAAACGATTACTAAACATATTACTCATCAGACTCTGCAAGGTAAACGTCCAACAACCATTAATAGTTATAGTCGTGCACTACGTCGCATTACTTAACTTCACAACGCGTGGACAATAAATTCCCTATCGCCCTCGCGGGCATTCACTCAGCCTAATATCCGTCATCTCGGAAGTTGAGGAACGAAACTATCCGTGATCTACTCACCTCGTGATCGAGCCTTAAAGACGCCACTGAAACACCTTAAATTTTACAGCTAAATATAAGCTCTACAACACGTGGATAGTAGATTCCCTATCGCCCTCACGGGCATTCACTGTAGGGAATGACGAGGTTGAGGCTTGGCATTAAAGTTAGCTCATTTTTGGACATAAACTACTTAGGTGATTTGCTCTATTTCTACAGATAGATATTAGGATAATTAAGGGAAACGCTATATTAAGGGCAGAGCAACTCAATACCTAAACTGCAGTCTACCACCTTAATCATTTAAACCAACGCAAAGTGAAAATGCCACGCGTTGAGAATCTTTCTTGAAAAGTTTGTTATGGCTAGAGGCAAAGTATTGCCTCGACTTTTTTCTTAGCAAAACCCTCAGCTAAGTCTTTACCAACCTTGATAATTGTTGACATACCTGCTTCTTTAAACTCACTTTTTATAGTCTCCCAGACCTGTTCTTCTCTGATGCTATCTAGGAACTCATGCCCATTCCACGTCAACTTGATTACTGTTACAAATGAATTTATTCCGAAAGAATACCGTTCAACTAAGTGTGCTTCAGTAAGCAGCTTAACATGAGATTCGATGATCTCTGATGAGAAGCCTTCAACGGGTAAAACTTCATCGTTATCTTCAATTGATAAAAGAATTTCACGAATTAATGACATATCTCGCTTCATCTCAAGAATCCTATTTTATCTTTAGAGCCATGTAGCCGCATTAAGGTCATGACGTTTGCTTATACTTTGAGCGAAGCGAAAACGCCAAGCGTTGTTAATCACTCTTAAATGTCTTTTTATGCCTATTTTTCGACACCTTTGACTTCATTTATTCGAGCAACTAACGCTTCTATTGAAGCTTTCTTTTCTGGGTAAAGTTCTTCAAGGATGTGTTCAAAGATTCTATAACCATCAATAACATCCGACTTTCTAACTTGATATCCGGAATGTGCGCCATCATTTCCAAGCCATCGAATCGCATTGGCAGGCTCAACAACTTTTCTGTAACTCTCAGGTAATGAACTAATTCGTTTTGCGAGAGATAGAAAGTTACCTTTTGCATTTAATGATACGACTTCCAGTTCACCTAACAAAACCTCTAAAGCAGCACGTAAGGTGCTTAAACTTGTGCTAGGTGACGAGAAATAGGTTGAAAAAGACACTTTTAATGCTTCTTTTACACCTTTCGGGGTATCTTTTGGCAATTCGAATATTTGTAAGGGAGGTTGAAAGTATTTGACTTCAAAATTTTCAAACCAATCCCATTCACCTGAGCCATCACCTAAGTACTCTTGCGAGACATCGCCAGTGCCGACACATACAACTCCACAACCACATGTAGGCACTGCGCATTGCATGTTTAAAGTAAATACATACTCTATCCATTCAGGATCAAACGTTGGATGGTTAGGATCAATAGGAACCTTGTATTGCTTTTTAAATCCGTCTTTCACAGCAGTTAAGGAATTTGATCCACACTCTGGACAAGGCCAAACTGGAAAATTTTCTTCCCTAAAATAAGGGGGAAACAAATCAATATTCATAATCACATTTCTCATCAGTAGGCAACGCCAAATTAAGGTATGAGGCACGTAAAAACATGACAAAAAACATAGGACAGCCATATATTTACTTTGTAAATATATGGCTGTGAGTAAATTCTCTATTGCTCTCACAATCATTCTTTATTGGGAATGACAGCAATTAGATAAAAATTATGGTATCCAGTATTTATTCATTCTGACGAATTATCTAAGTTTTGGACAGAAATTGGTTAGAATATTAGCCCTATTGAAACTAATAGATATTAGTAAAAATAATCAACGTAGCGTTAAGGTATGAACAACGCAATACAGAAGTTCCCTCATACCACCTTAAACTCCAAGCAAAGTGAAAATCACTCTTAAACAAATTATATACAAGCATTCTCAAAGGCTTTGCACGTCCCCATAAAAGCACAGTTTGGGTTTTCAGGTAGCGCTAAAGCATCCTTTACAGCACATACTCCACCATTGAAGTCTATTGCTTCTGATGGACGAACAAAACGAGTATAGGCACGACCTTCAAATATTCCGCAAATTTGTCGTACAGGTTCATCGCTTAGTGTGGTGTACAAATAAGCAAATACTCTACCTAAAAATAGATTTACACCATTGAATATTTTATCCAAGAACTTAAAAATATCGTCGATAATCAAGCTTCTACCTTGGTTCGTAATACCAGTATGCATATATGAAATTGTACCTGTATCATTGTCCTTATGACAATTACCAGTATCTTGATGAGTTAGTTCATCACGTATAACTCTAAATTCTTCGTACCAATTAGCTTCTGTAATAGCCACCTTTAATTGTTCTGGAAAATCAGCCACCATTTTTTCATCTTTGATTTTTTTAAATAGCTTTCGAGTTGAATCTGGAACACCTTGAAGCTTCCATTCTTTTTGGCAAATTTCGGTAACTACTTTTCTAGCACAATCGACAGAAGAGTATAGTTCTAACATTGCGCTCTCAATTACAGCAGAAAGCTCACTTGTATTTGCAGCACGGGAGAAACCTTTTTCATTAAGCTCTTGAACATCTAAAGCTAAATTCGGTACGAGCTTATTCGCTAAATGAAGTAATGTGTTAGCTTTGTGAAAATGGTTTTGAGCACCACTAACACACCGTTTTCCTGTATTACTTAGCTTATAAGTATGAGCATAAAACTTAGAAAACTTCTCTAATGTTCCCCATTGTTCTGGGGCATAAATTCTGACAGAACCTAACTTCATACTAAAACCTTTCTCTTGCTTGCTAACAGCATATTAATAAGTATTCTTACTTTCACGCAGCGTGACGCCTAAAAAATTAGGCAATTGTACCTTGGTTATGCATATGATGTCACTGCCGTGGTAACTTTTTATTACTTACAAGACAAGGAGGCAAAAACTAAGGTTAAAGGTATGACTAAAACTAATCCAAAATCACGTTAACACGATATGAATGAGTATTTGATTTAACTGATTAAAGGGGCAAAAACGTGTTGGATGCATATTTCACTGTAAGGAATGACGAGGTTTAATAAATAGTTTCATGATTGTTCTTATTCGGTATTCAATATTTAAAATAACGATAAGGGATATAACCATAGAGCTAAATAGATTTAGCAGAGAATAACAACAGATGTGAATACAACTGAAGGGATAAATGGAGGTAAAACTGAGTTCACCTCCATAGCTATAACTTATTGTATCTTATGATTTTTAGCTAAGAAAGCATCAAGTTTATTAGCGAAATTTTGACGGTCTGCTTGCGTTAATGCAGACGGTCCACCTGTCTGAATTCCACTACTGCGCATGGTTTCCATAAAATCACGCATTTGCAGGCGTTGTTTAATGGTGTCTTTGGTGTACATTTCACCGCGCGGGTTTAATGCGTGTGCACCTTTAGTGATCAATTCATCAGCTAATGGAATATCAGCAGTGATCACCAAATCCCCTACTTCTGCTTGCTGCACAATATAGTTATCTGCAACATCAAAGCCCTGCTCTACTTGAATCGAGCGTAAAAAAGGAGATGGTGGAGTGCGAATATATTGGTTCGCTACCAGCGTTACGTGAACTTTAGCGCGATCGGCTGCGCGAAAAAGGATCTCTTTTACCACGTTTGGACATGCATCGGCATCAACCCAAATTTTCATCGGTTTTCCTTAAATGCTTATATAACGCGAATTAACACGTTAAATTTAAATGCAAAAAAGCCGCCCTATATCAAGGCGGCTTTCCATTAAGTCATAGACTCAGTCAGTTTCATTTTGCAGAAACTTAACCTACAAGACCTTTCTTAGCGATGTACTCGTCGTACGTGCCGTGGAAGTCTTCTACGCCATCTTTAGTGATCTCAAGGATACGTGTTGCAACAGAAGTTACAAACTGACGGTCGTGAGATACGAACATTAGTGTACCTTTGAAGTTCTCTAACGCTAGGTTAAGTGCTTCAATAGATTCCATGTCCATGTGGTTTGTTGGTTCATCCATTAGGAGGATGTTAGGACGTTGCATGATTAGCTTACCAAACAGCATACGACCTTGCTCACCACCAGAAATCACTTTAACAGACTTCTTAATGTCGTTTTGTGAGAACAGCATACGACCAAGGATACCACGAACAACTTGCTCGTCGTCGCCTTCTTTCTTCCACTGACCCATCCACTCTAGTAATGTGATGTCTTCAGCGAAATCAGCGCTGTGATCCTGTGCGTAGAAACCGATATTGTTGTTCTCAGACCACTTAATCATACCTGCCATTGGTTCCATTTGACCAGCAAGCGTATTAAGGAAAGTTGATTTACCGATACCGTTTTCACCGATGATTGCAATGCGCTCACCCACTTCTACCAATAGGTTAACACCATTGATAAGAATGTTATCGCCGTAGCCTTGTTTTAGACCTTCAACTTCAAGTGCGTTACGGAACAGTTCTTTTTCCTGATCGAAACGAATGAATGGCGATTGACGGCTAGATGCCTTAACTTCAGAAAGCTGGATCTTGTCTAATTGCTTTTGACGAGATGTTGCTTGCTTAGCTTTAGATGCGTTAGCAGAGAAACGGCTTACGAACGTTTGTAGTTCAGCCATCTGTGCTTTCTTCTTAGCATTGTCTGCTTGAAGTTGATCACGTGCTTGCTCTGCAGCCATCATGTATTCGTCGTAGTTACCAGGGAATAGACGAAGCTCACCGTAATCTAAGTCAGCCATGTGAGTACATACGCTGTTTAGGAAGTGACGGTCGTGCGAGATGATGATCATTGTGCAGTTACGTGCAAGAAGGATCTGCTCAAGCCATGCAATAGTGTGAATGTCCAAGTTGTTCGTTGGTTCGTCAAGTAGCATGATGTCTGGGTTAGCAAACAATACTTGAGCCAAAAGAACACGTACTTTAAGACCTGGAGCAACAGCGCTCATTAGACCAAAGTGTTGATCTTCAGAAATACCAAGACCAAGAAGAAGTTCACCAGCACGTGCTTCTGCTGAGTAGCCGTCCATTTCTGCGAATTCAACTTCAAGATCAGCAACACGCATACCGTCGTCTTCAGACATATCAGGCATTGCATAGATGCGGTCACGCTCTTCTTTCACAGTCCATAGTTCTTTATGGCCCATGATTACAGTGTCAACAACGCTGTAGTTTTCGAATGCAAATTGGTCCTGACCTAACTTAGCCATACGCTCGTTAGGATCAAGTGAAACAGTGCCACCAGACTGCTCTAGTTCGCCACCCAAAATTTTCATGAATGTCGATTTACCACAACCATTTGCGCCGATCAGGCCGTAACGGTTGCCACCACCAAATTTAACTGAGATGTTTTCAAATAATGGCTTATCGCCAAATTGCATTGTGATATTAGCTGTTGAAATCAATGTACTGTTTCCAAAATTTATGAATATATCAAGCATTAAAAAAGCCGCTTCTTATAAGCGACTTTTCTCTAATTTGTTGTATAGTATAGCAGCTTTCGTGACGTACATCACCTCAAAATTATCAGCTAAATTATACTGTGCGGTATTAATCCTAGTGTTACTTTATTGCCGCAGTGCATGCCAGTAACAAATAATGCAAAGTGATTTTATCATAATACTGGATGCTAAAAGTTACCCTAATAGTATATTAAACCCAGTTTATACTTATCAAAATGATACTTTTATGCACACGCAGTCTATAACTAACGGGTTATCAAACAATAAACATCAAATACATACTTGGCTACAACACCTAAAGCAAGTTGCCCATAAACATCCAACCCCTTTAATAGCGCCCATCAAAGCATTAAGTGAATTGGTTAAACAAGATAAACAGTTGCTGTTACTTTCTAAACAGATGTTTTGTCTCCCTCAGCAGACACAACAACTACAACTTAGCGAGTTGGTGATTCAGTCATTTGATGAATTTCTGCTGGTACTCAATGCGGTTATGACACAAGCGCCACCATATATACGCTCTAATAACATGGCAACCGAGGCGCTTAATCCGTGTGGTTTTATTGGACTACCAATTAATGCGCTACTAACGTGTATTACAACGCCAATTGCTAGCCAGTCGTTCTTTGCTAATGTCATCGTTGCACAGCAGTTCAAGAAAATATTAGCTTGTTGGTCAATCTATTTAAGCAGTGAAGCCTCACGCAATGTATTGGTGCAAGATCAGCTTGATCAAGATCCTCAGCAGCTCGCTTGGCTTAATCCTATCGTTCAAAAACATCTTATCGAGATTGTTTGTCAAGCTAGCTTTGATCCTGCTTTAAAAGAGTTTCCGTTTGAACATTTTTTTGAATGTGATCCAAACGATAAGTGCTACGGCTTCCAATCATGGGATGACTTTTTCACTCGAAAATTTACCGCCACGATTCGTCCAATTGCTGCGGGTGAAGATGTCATTGTTAATCCATGTGAATCAGCGCCATTACAAGTGGTCGAAAATGTAGAACAAAATGCAACGTTTTGGCTTAAAGGACATCCTTATTCACTGCAGAATATGATGAATTTTGATCCGCTGGCCGAACAATTTACCGGCGGTACTGTATATCAAGCTTATTTGAACGCATTAAGTTATCACCGTTGGCATAGTCCGGTTTCAGGCACCATAAAAAAAATAGATATCGTTAATGGTCGCTATGATTTAGCGTCAAAGTCTGCGTTGCCATTACTGACCGCTATCGCTACTCGTGCGATTATTTTTATAGAATCTGATAACCCGTATATTGGATTAATGTGTTTTATCGCAGTGGGGATTGCAGATGTATCATCCTGTGACGTCACGGTAAGTCAGGGACAACATGTCGAGAAAGGTGAACAACTTGGTATGTTTCATTGTGGTGGTTCTGCGCACTGTCTGATCTTTAAGCCGCAAGTTAACCTGAGTTTTGATTTTCATCTTACCGAGCCGGGGCTTAATGCGACCAATATACCGGTCTGTTCTCGTATTGCCGTCGTTAACTAACAAAAAAACACCTTAATAGATCGCTAATAACAATATATTTAAGGTGTTTTTTATTACTATCTTAATCGGCAATTAATGATTAACGACGACGATGACGACCATTATTTGAACGTTCTTTATGTGCTGATGCTGCTTTTGCTTGTGATAACAAAATAGACTCAACAGTAAGTTCCATTGGCGATTTTGGTGTAATACCGTGAGCAAACGTGCGCATACGTGGCGGTAGTTCAAACTCTGCCGCCGATGCACGAGGCATGCGCTTAAAACGAGACAAATAGAAACCTTCTACTTTTTCACGTGCCCACTCTGTTTTTTTGAGGTATTTAACACTACTTGCAATCGAAGGCTTGGTATTAAAACAATTCATACGCAATGCAGTATCAAGAATTTCCCAGCCATAATGATCAACTAACTCTGTTATCATTTTCTCTAAGCTAAGACCATGTAATGGATTGTTTTGCAGTAATTGCTGCTCTAGCGTCAATTCTTTAGGCGCTTTTTTGGGTTGTGGTTGTTGATCTAATTCTTGCATGTTAATTCCTAACAGAGACTCACTGAGTGGCGCGCATTATACTGATAATAGCAAAATAATCATTAATAAAAAAAAGAATAAAAAAAGCGAGCATTACACTCGCTTAATAATAGAACTCGATTTTATTGCTTATCAGACTAGTGACTTATTCCCAATCGAGAATAACTTTACCTGACATGCCAGAACGCATAACGTCAAAGCCTTGCTGGAAATCATCAATCTTATAATGATGAGTAATAATTGGCGTTAGATCTAAGCCTGATTGAATCAAACTTGCCATTTTGTACCACGTTTCAAACATTTCGCGACCGTAGATACCTTTAATGATTAAACCTTTAAAGATAACTTGATTCCAATCAATACCCATATCTGACGGCGGAATGCCTAATAGAGCAATCTTACCGCCATGGTTCATGCTTGATAACATGCTGTTAAATGCCATTGGATTACCTGACATTTCTAGACCGACATCAAAGCCTTCTTTCATGCCAAGTTCAGCCATCACATCGGTTAGGTTTTCATTAGCAACGTTAACCGCACGTGTTACGCCCATTTCGCGCGCAAGATTCAAGCGGTATTCATTCACATCGGTGATCACAACATGGCGAGCACCAACATGTTTAGCCACAGCAGCTGCCATGATCCCAATAGGACCAGCACCGGTAATCAATACATCTTCACCAACAAGATCAAAAGATAAAGCGGTATGAACAGCGTTACCAAACGGGTCAAAAATCGACGCTAAATCATCTGAAATATCATTAGGGATTTTAAATGCGTTAAATGCAGGAATAACCAAAAACTCGGCAAATGCACCTTCACGGTTAACACCTACACCGATAGTATTACGGCATAAATGGGTGC
Source organism: Photobacterium andalusiense (assembly GCF_900185625.1). GTDB lineage: Bacteria > Pseudomonadota > Gammaproteobacteria > Enterobacterales > Vibrionaceae > Photobacterium > Photobacterium aquimaris. Next base: position 697,656 of record NZ_FYAJ01000001.1, on the reverse strand, counting down.
GACCACCACGACAATTACGGCAATGACCGCATGTGATATGACCTTCACCAGAAACACGATCACCTAAGTTAAAGCCGCGTACTTCTTGTCCCATGCCGACAACTTCACCAACATATTCGTGACCAACAACCATAGGTACAGGAATAGTTTTTTGTGACCATTCATCCCAGTTGTAAATATGCACATCAGTACCACAGATAGCTGTTTTCTTGATACGAATAAGTAGATCATTATGCCCCATTTGTGGCTTATCTACTTCCGTCATCCAGATACCTTCTTCAGGCTTTAACTTAGCAAGAGCTTTGATTTTCATAACACTTATTCCATAAAGCTAGAACAACCTCATTGGCTGTTCTATACAATGGCCTTAACAGACTGCTAAGGCCGTACCGATGTTAACAACGAAAAACGAAAAACAAATTAGATAATAGCCATCTCTTTACCCACTTCAATAAACACATCAATCGCTTTATCAAGTTGCTCGCGAGTGTGTGCTGCTGACATTTGAGTACGAATACGTGCTTTGCCGTTCGGTACTACAGGGAATGAGAAACCGACAACATAAATACCTTTAGCTAATGCGCGCTCAGCAAATTCTGCTGCTACTTTTGCATCACCTAACATAATTGGAATGATCGCGTGATCAGCACCAGCCATGGTAAAGCCCGCAGCTGTCATACGAGTACGGAAATGCGCAGCGTTTAGCCATAGGTTATCACGCAAATCTCCGCTTTCAGCTAGCAGATCAATTACGCGATTTGATGCAGCAACAATTGCAGGTGCTACTGAGTTTGAGAATAAGTATGGACGTGAACGCTGACGTAACCAATCGATCACTTCTTTCTTACCAGACGTATAACCGCCTGATGCGCCACCCATTGCTTTACCTAGTGTGCCTGTAATGATGTCAATGCGATCCATCACATTATGGTGCTCATGAGTACCACGACCATTTGCGCCCATAAAGCCAACAGCATGTGAGTCATCAACCATTACAAGTGCATCATATTTATCAGCTAAATCACAAATAGCAGGCAAGTTTGCAACCACACCGTCCATTGAGAATACACCATCAGTTACGATCAATGTATGACGTGCACCTGCTTCTTTTGCGGCGATAAGTTGTTGCTCTAGCTCTTCCATGTTGTTATTTGAGTAACGGAAGCGCATCGCTTTACATAGGCGTACACCATCAATAATAGATGCGTGGTTAAGCGCATCAGAGATGATCGCATCTTCCGCACCTAAAATCGTTTCAAATAGACCGGTGTTAGCATCAAAACATGAGGTGTAAAGAATAGTGTCTTCCATTCCTAAGAATGCAGATAATTTTTGCTCTAGTTCTTTGTGCGCATCTTGTGTACCACAAATAAAGCGAACCGATGCCATACCAAAGCCATGTTGATCCATGCCCGCTTTCGCTGCTGCAATCAATTCTGGATGGTTAGCTAAACCCAAGTAGTTATTGGCACAGAAGTTCAATACTTCTTCACCAGACTGAATCGACACTGCCGCTTTTTGAGCAGATGTGATAATACGCTCAGATTTGTATAATCCCTCAGCTTTAACATCTTCAATTTGCTGATTAATTTGCTTATAGAATGCAGAAGACATGTGTTCCTCACAGATTTATTGGATGGTAAATAGAGCTCAATCGCTAATAAAATCTAAAAACTATTCTTCCAGACCGATAACATACTACCGTTACAGTATTAAATATCGATATCTAGCTTAATAGCATTCCTTTTACACCTTTTTTATTTGAAAATCGTCAACTATTTGGTGTTTTTTATCAACTCTTTGAACTAGCACTAGATTGGTTACTTTTCAGCATTCTAATTCAAACTTAACCACAGTATTATCCCATACCATGGAAAATGATTATTGAACCTCAGGCACAAATCAATGGAAACTAATAAACTTATCGCACTAATGCCAGATTTAGCCGTATTTATCGTGGTGGTTGATGAAGGCAGTTATACCGCAGCAGCGAAGAAACTCAATGTCACTCCTTCTGCGCTGAGTAAGCAAATCTCTCGGTTAGAAACGGCGCTGTCAGTAAAACTATTAGAGCGCACTACCCGTAAATTGATGATCAGTGAATCAGGCAAACGTATTTACACCCAGTGCACAACCATGTTTGATGCCGCCAAAAAGGCAATTGAAATATCACATTCAGAGCCTATTGTTCCAGCTGGAATGATAACCGTTGCCGCCCCTAAAGCATTTTTATCAATTGTATTACAACCTTTAGTCACCCCATTTTTAACCCAATACCCTGATATTCAATTAAAACTTAAAGCCCGAGATGGCGAAATTGATATTCTAAAAGAAGGGATTGATGTGGTGTTTCGATTGACGGAAAAACCCAGCGAAGATTTGGTATTAAAACAAATCGGCAAAGTCGATCTTATGCTATGTGCCAGCCCAGATTACCTTGCGCTACGCGGGATGCCATCAACACCATTAGATCTTGTTGACCATGATTGTTTGTATTTAGGGGAAACCAGTACTGACAATATCTGGGAATTTGAGCAACAGCAAACACGTCACCGTGTAACAGTCAGTGGCCGTTATGCGGTTAATCACTCTCAAATGCGATTAAATGGCGTCAAAGATAATTTAGGTATTGGCATTTTCCCTGATTTCGTAATTAAAGATGCATTGCAACAAGGCAGTGTTATTCGCGTATTACCGACATGGACAATACGCGGTAATTATCACGGTGATATCGCACTTCAATATGCACCAACCAAGTTTATGCCAGCTCGACTAAGAGCGTTTATTGACTATGTAACAGCAAATTTTAACTCGCAAATCATTGATTAACTGAGAAAATGTGCGTTTTTGTCACTTTTACTTTTTTTAGGGCGTCATTTTTGTCGTGAGACTAAAGTTATCATTTGAACACTACTGATAGACTTACCGCATAAAAGGTCATCACAAAATAAAGGACAATTGGTCCTCTCAATGTATGCCTCCAAATGATAAAAGGATCAGTGTTCATGCACTCAAAAATCATAGAAAATCATGATGAATTAATCCACTGGATGCGTTTAGTCGAGACTGCGTATGGCCGCTCAATTCTAACCGATACGGCAATTCATTTTGTGTCTGGTACTTATGATGACGGTACAACCGGTCATATGATTGAAATCTTCGATCTTGATGACGCTATCATTGCTAGCTCGGCAGTTAGTCATGAATTAGCTGAGTTTGCCAATAAAATGAACAGCGTTGTTCAACAGCAAGGTACACAAAGCCTCGCTGCTTCTCGTGCTGTTATGCATTAATTGCTATCGCTAAAGATTCCATCTACGCTTTATTTCTCAGTCACTTCTGATTAAAGTGACTGCATACCTTATACTTCAATCAGTATAATTAACGGCTTTAACGGGCTTATAAACATACTCGTTAAATTGAAATACAGTGGGAATCGCGATGGAAAAATATATTGGCTTAATGTCAGGCACCAGCATGGATGGCGTTGATGCTGTTCTGGTAGAAATTGACAACAATAATATTCAGTTACTTAGCTCGCATCCCTTTGCTATGGGTAACAATCTAAAACAATCACTATTAGATATCTGTTTAGGCCAACCGACTAATTTGCAAACATTAGGTGAACTTGATCACCGTTTAGGTCATCTCTTTGCTGATGCTGTATTAGCATTACTTGAAAAAACCAAGACTAAAGCTGCTGATATCACTGCGATTGGCAGCCATGGTCAAACAGTATTTCACTCTCCACACACTGAATATGCATTTACGATGCAGATTGGTGACGCCAATATAATTGCCGCCAAAACAGGCATTACTACTGTTGCTGATTTTCGTCGTAAAGATATGGCATTTGGTGGCCAAGGTGCACCGTTGGTTCCCGCTTTCCACCAGCAGCTGTTTAGTTCAAATCAATGTACTCGCGTTATTTTAAATATTGGTGGCATTGCCAATATCACTGTATTAGAGCCCAATAAAGCAGTAACAGGGTTTGATACTGGCCCTGGTAATATGTTGATGGATGCGTGGATCAACCTTCACCAACATAAAAGCTATGATGATAATGGTAACTGGGCCCGTTTGGGTAATGTTAGCACAGCGCTCTTAACGCGTCTGTTATCAGAACCTTACTTAGCCCAACCAGCACCGAAAAGCACTGGTCGCGAGTTATTTAACCTGCCGTGGCTAGAGCAATATTTAACTGAGCCAGCCATCGTAGAACTACAACTTTCTGCTTGTGATATTCAAGCAACATTGACTGAATATAGCGCCCAAACTATCGCTAATGAGGTTATAAAAACCGGCCTAACCCCTGCCATTACACCTAATGAATTATTAGTCTGTGGTGGTGGTGCGCACAACCCGATTTTAATGCAACGACTATCAGAATTACTGCCAAGTTGGCAAGTAATGACAACCGCAGATCGTGGCGTCGATATTGATAATATGGAAGCAATGGCATTTGCATGGCTCGCATACCGTACTATGCATCATCAATCAGGTAATTTACCCGAAGTGACAGGAGCAAGTCGTTTAGCTCAGCTAGGGGCAATTTATCCTGCTGACTAACCTTCGCATTGCTTGATGATTATTTATTTTATGATGAGAGTTATTGATGAACAACCCAACTGCCAATATTGCATATAAAAATATCGCTCTGATTGCTTGCTCAACCCAATTTGATCCAACACAAGTACCTCAGGTTACTGCTATTTTGGCGCAGCATGGTTATCAAGTCAGCTGCCAATACTTACAACAAACCGTGTCTGATCTTGGCTACGTTGATACTGATCAAGCGCGCGCTAATAACCTGATTCAAGCCTTGCTCGATCCTACAGTTGAGGTGTTATGGTTCTATCGTGGTGGTGGCGGTGCATTAAACTTGTTGCCTTATTTACATCGTTATAAGCAACAACTATTAGCGATACCTGAAAAAATAATTGTTGGCTTCAGTGATGTTACTGCGATACATAGCTTTTTAAATAATGATCTTGGGTGGCGTTCAATTCATGGCGTTAACGCCAATAACCATTTAGAAATGAGTTCAGCCAATCAACAACCATTACCCGATATTGCAGCACTGATAGCTGAGGGGATTACGTATAATAATGTCTTACCGCTTAACTTATTAGCGCAACAAACTGCATCTGTCAGTGGTACATTAATCGGTGGCAATCATACCCTTGTAGCGGCAACATTTGGTACTCACTATCAACCCGATTTTGAAGGTAAGATCTTAATACTTGAAGATATTGGGGTTACTTTTCGTCAGTTAGATCGTTATTTACAACAATTACTATTTCTAAAAGAATGTAATGTTAAGGCGATTATTTTTGGTCAATATTATTCGATGGATCCAAACGATGAAGAGCGAATAATGTATAAAACGGTTTTACAACAATTTGCAGCGCAATACGATAAGCCGGTTTATTACTTCCCTTTCTTTGGCCATGGAAAATATAACCAACCCTTTATTCTCGGTGAGAGCATAACGTTACAACGTAACCAAAACTCGGCTAAATTAGAAGTGACTGAGTACGCAGCATGTATTCAAGCTCCCTTCCACAGTAAATAAACCGTCATTATTTACCAATAAAAAAGGCTGCTGAGTAGTTCTCAACAGCCTTTCGATAACGATGATTAGCTTATTACTTCGCTTGCGTCTTCAAGAATTTCTTCACTTTCTTAAGTGCCATTTGGCGTTTAAGAGGTGATAGGTAATCAATGAAAAGAATACCTTTTAGGTGGTCGATTTCATGCTGGAGTGCGATAGCAAGGAAATCATCGCGCTCAAGGTGAATGTCATTACCATCACGATCAAGCGCAGTTAATTCGATTTTTTCAAAACGTTCTACATCTGCGTAGTAATCAGGCACTGATAAACAGCCTTCTTGACCAACCACTGGGTTTTCACCACGAACGATCTTAGGGTTAACGAATACCTGTGGCTCATCACGCTCTTCAGATAAGTCGATAACAATAATCGATTCTTTGCGGCCTACTTGAGGAGCAGCTAAACCAATACCATTACCCGTTTCGTACATGGTGTGTAGCATGTCGTCGATAAGCGTTTGGATATGTTCAGCTTTTACATCTATTACTTCTTCAGCTTGAACACGTAGTTTTGGATTTGGTTCGGTTAAAATTTCTAAAACTGCCATTTTATCTCTTACTTAATCTAGTATTTAGGTTACTTTGCAGTAACTTATCAGATTAACGCTCAGGATCATAATCCCAACGTATATTCTGTTGATAATGCTATTTTACCTAGAAAATGGCCTCAGCAACAATTGATAATAACAATTAATCTAATAAGTAAACTTAACTCAATACTAAAAGCATAATAAAAAAGACCGTTTTATTAATATGTATTCATAATTCAGTCATAACTGATCTCGCTATTATCTCCCCTTTGAGTGTGGTGTCTTTTATATTTGCGCTTACTTTATATATTATTTTTGCTCAAAATATTATCCAGAATAACTCACCGTTCAATTACGTTTGAATAACGACAAATTTCAGTCGAAAAACCACATCAACCCGACAATTAATTGACGATTTAACCACTTGTTTTTAAAGTTTTTTGTTACAAAAATCGCACCTCTAACCTGCTACAACTATGCTAGCATTTATTTGCTCAACAATTACATCTATTATCCTACTTTCAGGGGCAAAAAATGAATAAAAAAACAACTTTTCTAACATTAAACGCTATTGCTCTAGCGTTAACCTCAATGAGTTTTACCGTTAATGCTAGTGAAAAAATGGTTAATCCAGAAGGCGGCGTTGTGGTTGGTTATTGGCATAACTGGGCCGATGGTCGTGGTTATAAGGCTGGTAATGCGCCAGCAATGAGCTTAAAAGCAACGAACCCAATGTATAATGTTGTCGCTGTTTCTTTTATGAAAGTATACGACGTTGCTGAAGGTCGCATTCCTACATTTCATTTAGACCCTGAAACAGGTTTAACAGAATCACAATTTATTGATCAAATTAAACTACTGAACGATCAAGGCCGTGCGGTAATACTAGCGCTTGGTGGTGCTGACGCACACGTTGAATTACAACAAGGTGATGAAGAAGCTTTTGCCGCTGAAGTTATTCGCTTAACTGACCTTTATGGTTTTGACGGCTTAGATATCGACCTTGAACAAGCAGCTATTGATGCTAAAGATAACCAAACGGTTATTCCTGCGGCACTACGTATTGTAAAAGATCACTACCGTGAACAAGGTAAGAACTTCCTTATTACCATGGCGCCTGAGTTCCCATATTTAACTGCTGCAGGTAAATATATTCCTTATATCACAGGTCTAGACGGTTACTACGACTGGATCAACCCACAATTTTATAACCAAGGTGGCGATGGTGTATATGTTGAAGGCCCAGGTTGGATTGCACAAAATAACGATGAACTAAAAGAAGAGTTCATTTATTACATTGCAGATTCATTAATTAACGGTACACGTGGTTTTACGACGATCCCACATGATAAATTAGTGTTTGGTATTCCAACCAATATCGATGCCGCAGCAACAGGTTTTATTAAAGATCCTCAAGATCTCTTTAATGCTTTTGCACGTCTTGAAAAACAGTCACAGCCGCTGCGTGGCGTAATGACATGGTCAATTAACTGGGATATCGGTACTAACTCAGCAGGCCAAGCGTATAACAGTAGCTTTATTAATACCTATGGCCCGTTTGTTCATAGCCAAACACCACCCGTTGTACAACCTGGCAAACCAACGTTCGCTGGTATTACTGATGCTCGCGTGCAGCACAAAACCCACTTTGACTCAATGGCTGGTGTAACAGCTAACGATAAAGAAGATGGTAATTTAACACATTCAATCTCAGTGACAGGCAGCGTTGATACTCAGCGTGTTGGCGACTATGTTGTGACTTATTCAGTAACAGATTCTGATAACAATGAAACGGTGTCGCCGCGTAAAGTCACTGTGTTTAGCGCCCTACCAACTTTCACCGGTGTTGAAAATACAGTTATTAAAATCGGCGAAAGCTTTGATCCACTAGCCGGTGTTTCAGCAGCAGATGCTGAAGACGGTGATTTAACTGCTAATATTACACTCTCTGGTACAGTAAATACCGCTATAGCTGGTCAATATGAGCTTGTTTATACCATTACTGACAGTGCAAACCAAACTGTCACTGTTAAGCGCGTTGTGGTTGTCAATGATGGTTCTATCGTATGCACACCAGCATGGAAAACCGATGCAACTTATGTTGAAGGTGATGTAGTTAGTCACAATGGTAAAGACTGGCAAGCAGGTTGGTGGACACAAGGTGATGAACCAGGAACAACCGGTGAATGGGGTGTATGGCGTGAAGTCGGTGCTACTGACTGCGGCGGTGGCACAGAGCAGCCGGATGTTGATTTTACCGCAACCTTAACAGGCGTTAGTGGTAATTACATTATCACTAACGGCACTGCAAAATTAACGTTAAATTACAGCGCTAACAAAACAAGCTCAGTGCAGATCGATGTTATTGATGCGATGGGCTACCCTGTTGCTGGTGGTCAATATACTGCTAATATCGATAGCAGCAAAACCATTCATATGGTGCTTGAGAATGTAGCTGCAGGTAAACACTCATTACGTATGATCGCTCAATCAAACAATGACAATGTAGAACACCGCTTACAGTTCACATTAGAAGAAAAAGGCACGGTTGAGCCACCAGTAACAGATGTTCCTGCGTATGAAGTTGGTAAGGCATACCTTGCTGGTGATCAAGTTTTAGCAACAGATGGTAATATCTATCAATGTAAGCCTTGGCCTTACACTAGTTGGTGTGCGAGTGCTTCTTATGCACCTGCAACCTCTCAATACTGGGCAGATGCTTGGGATAAATTATAAGTTGCTAACAAATACATAGTCGTTAGTAATTAGTCGTTATCAAATAAGCCAGCAGTAAGTAGATCACTTATTGCTGGTTTTTTGTAATAAGGGCAATGGCTCAAGCTGTAAAAAAGCATGTTCTAATGTTCGTGATAGGGTCTTCTTATCTATTGGCTTTGAGATGTAATCATCCATACCAGCAACAAGGCAATGTTGTTTTTCCTGTTCAAGAACATTGGCCGTTAACGCAATAATATAAGGCTGCACAATATTCATTCGACGGATCCGCTGTGTTGCTTCAATTCCACCCATATTTGGCATTTGGCAATCCATCAATACCACATCTACACCATGATGATGTATATACTCAATCGCTAATGCACCATCACTGACAATATTAATATTCAATAACCCAAATGATGCTAAAAATGCCTTTATTAATTGTTGATTAACCTTGCTATCTTCAACAACTAAAATGCGTTTGTTTGAATAATCACTTAAATCATGATTACAATTTTCACTACAACTGGCAACTTGTGGATGATCACAACATTTTAGATCAATATTAAACCAAAATGTGGTGCCTTTACCGAGTTCACTATCAACATTTAAGGTTGTTAGCATTAACTGGCATAAGCTATTGGAGATAGATAAGCCAAGTCCAGTTCCACCAAATTGACGTGAGATTGAACCATCCGCTTGAGTATAAGAATCAAAAATAGACTCAATACTTTCAGGCGCAATACCAATACCTGAATCCTTAACACTAAAACGTAACTGTTGATGTAACCCTAATTGTTCATGTGCAGTGGTGGCTGTACTCTCAATATCACCCAATAATTCAATTCGTAATTCAATGGTGCCATACGGCGTAAACTTAACTGCATTACCTAATAAATTGGTGAGTATTTGTCGTATTCGTCCCTCATCCGCATCAAAGTAAGGGCAAATATTGGCATTAATATGTGTCTCTAACTTAATACTTTTTTCTCGTAACTTATGTTCAAAAGGAACAATGCAGCCTTGAATAAAGGTTTCTAAATGAAAATGATTAAATCGTAATTCAACATTACCCGCTTCTAATTTTGAATAATCTAATATTTCATCGATAATAATCAGCAATGCCTTGGCAGATTGCTTAATATATTTAACTTGCTGTTTTGATTGGTTATCTAAATTTCTATCCTCTAAACATTGGACAAAACCTAAAACACCATTCATTGGAGTGCGTATTTCATGGCTCATGTTTGCCATAAAATTACCTTTTATGCGTAATGCTTCGTTTAATTTATTCGTTTGTAACTGTAGTTGCTGATTCAACCCTTGTAACTTGGTTTCGTTATTAAAAATGTATTTATCGACTTTAGTGAGTTCAGTTGCTAATAATGATACTTCACTATTATCTTGCTTTAGCCCTGAAATATCCAATCTTCCAGAGCCCATACTAGTTAATTCACGAATAAGATAATTAAGCGGCTGCGTTACTTTGTGGTACATATAAAAAAGAATAAATACAATAAAAAACAAAAAAGGTAAAACATAGATCAATATTTGCATCACGATAGTTTTTAAAATATGACTGGAACTATAATAAACGACATATTTAAAAATAGGATCGCCATTAAAATAAGCTGGGTAACTAAGTAAATAATCCTGCTTATACCAAGATAGCCCAGAAACATATAAAAACGGTCGTAATGATACATCTTGAGCATTATCAGAATGATAATAATGAAGCAGTTGATTATCAAAATCATAAACAGACAGAGAGCGTATTTCTTTATACTGACTAATTAATCGATTAAATTCTAGTGATGACTCGGTATCTTGAAAGACTATTGTATCAATAAATACTGGAGCTAATGCATTCATCATTACGTTAACATTTTTAACTAATCGTTGGGTATTACTGTAATAACTGAGGGTTAATGCCGTTAGCATGACACATATTAATACTCCCCCCATCATTAATGTGATTTTATTAAACAAGCCTTTTTGAATTATTAATGGCTGCTTAATACTGAAGTTTTCAGGTGTCTGTTTCATAAAGTACCCCTTTCGATCTACTTCTCTATGGGTAATCCTTTCTCCGACCACTCTAACCATGAGCCATCGTAGTGAGACACTTTAAATCCAGCTTGCTTCATTAAAAAATACGTCAGCGTCGAGGCTAAGCCTTTATTACAATAAGTCACACTTTTACGGTTTTTATCCAAGGTTGCAAAAATAGCGTCTAGCTGCTTTGGTGTTTTTAATAAATTCGTCCCTGTAATTGTTGTATTAAAAAATACACTATTTTGAATATTCTTTGCCGTTGGTATATGACCAAATTTTTCTGTTGCTGAACGATCTCCTATAAATTCAGCTAAGGTACGGCTATCATAAAGTTGATATAACTCACTATAGGCTGCCACTTTGGCAACGGTTGTACTGGCATACACGGATGAATTTAAAACAGGGAAATATTGAGATGGTTGAGGGATTGTCGGTTTCTTCGTTAGTGGATATTGCTCAGACCAAGCATTAATACCACCGTTAAGGATAGCAATATTTTTAATACCATATAGCTCTAATACCCAAAATAAACGGGCTGCATTTTTAAGATCACCTTGATCATAAATAATGATTTTTTGTGACGTTGTCACTCCCTTTTGTTGTAATAACGGAGCTATTTTATTTATATTTTTCACATAATAAGCATTGTTAATTTCAACATAGGTTAATGCGGTTGGAAAACTAATTGCCGTATTGATATGCCCTTGTAGGTATTGCTCTTGACTGCGAGCATCAAAAATAATCATAGCCTGATTTTCGGTAATTTTTTGTTGTAATTCACTCCCTTCTATAACCCATTCATGCTGACGTTCATTCGCATAGACTGAATCTAACCCACTGAAAAATAGAAATATAAAACTTAATATTGTTATTCTATATTTACTCATAATGGCTTCCTTGCTAATACGAAAAACGTAATACCATCAGTTTCATAACAGTATTTATTAAGCGTAGCAAAGAACTTCAAAAAAGCCCGACATAAAGTCAGGCTTAATATTGTTTTAGCGGATTATGTTAGGCAATCATTTAATGGGGCTTACCTAAAAATGTCCATGTTTCTAATACGGTATCAGGATTTAATGATACTGAATCAATACCTTGATCCATTAGCCAACGCGCAAAATCTTCATGATCAGAAGGTCCTTGACCACAAATACCAACGTATTTACCAGCTTTGTTAGCGGCTTTAATCGCTAACGATAACATTGCTTTGACGGCTTCATTACGTTCGTCAAATAGATGTGCAATATCACCAGAATCACGATCTAAGCCCAATGTTAGCTGGGTCATATCGTTAGAACCAATTGAAAAACCATCAAAATATTTAAGGAATTCTTCCGCTAAAATAGCATTTGAAGGTAACTCACACATCATCATGACTTTGAGGCCATTATCACCGCGACGCAGTTCAAATTTAGCTAATAAATCAATCACAGATGCCGCTTCACTGACGGTACGCACAAACGGGATCATAATTTCTACGTTTTTAAGTCCCATCTTGCTACGAACCCGTTTTATCGCTTCACATTCAAGAGCAAAACAATCTTGAAAATGCGGTGCTATATAACGTGATGCTCCACGGAAACCTAACATCGGGTTTTCTTCTGTTGGTTCATAGTTAATACCACCAACAAGGTTACGGTATTCGTTTGATTTAAAATCCGACATCCGTACTATCACTCGTTGAGGCCAAAATGCAGCCGCTAACGTTGAAATACCTTCCGTTAATTTTTCAATATAAAATTCAACTGGATTTGCATAACCGATAATTCTTTGATCAATTTCCGCTTTTATTTCAGCAGTTTGCTGGTCGTAATTTAGCAATGCTTTCGGGTGAATACCTATCATCTTATTAATGATAAATTCTAATCGTGCCAGACCAACGCCTTCGTTAGGAATACAAGCAAAATCAAACGCACGATCAGGATTACCGACATTCATCATCACTTTTAACGGTAATGTTGGCAATTGCTCAACTTCAGAGCGACGTACTTCAAATTCAAGAATGCCATCATACACATAACCCGTTTCACCTTGAGCACAAGATACAGTTACGTTTTGTCCATCTTGAAGTAATGACATTGCATCACCACAACCGACCACTGCTGGAATACCTAATTCACGAGCAATAATTGCCGCATGACAAGTACGCCCACCACGATTAGTCACGATTGCAGCGGCTTTTTTCATCACCGGCTCCCAATCAGGATCGGTCATATCAGCCACCAGCACATCACCTTGCTGAACTTGATCCATCTGCGATAAATCAGACACAATCCGCACCGGTCCACTGCCAATACGTTGCCCAATAGCACGCCCTTCAACCACGGTTTTGCCTTGATCATTAAGATGAAAACGCTCCATCACTTGTTGATCATCACGTGAGCGTACAGTTTCAGGACGCGCTTGAACAATCAATAACTCGCCAGTATTACCATCTTTAGCCCATTCAATGTCCATCGGACGACCATAGTGCTGTTCAATAATCAGTGCCTGTTTAGCCAACTCCATGATCTCAGCATCAGTTAATGAGAACTGTCTTTGTTCTGCAGCAGTGGTATCGGTAATTTCAACTTGAGTACCAAGATCTTTACCGTCGGCATACACCATTTTAATTAACTTTGAGCCAATAGTACGCCGAACAACGGCTGGATAACCCGCGTTTAAAGTTGGTTTATGAACATAAAACTCATCAGGGTTTACAGCTCCCTGCACCACCATTTCGCCCAATCCCCATGAGGATGTTATGAAAACGACTTGATCAAAACCTGATTCAGTATCAAGGGTAAACATAACACCCGATGCCGCTTTATCAGAACGTACCATACGTTGAATACCCGCAGATAGCGCCACGCCTTCATGATCAAAACCTTGGTGAACACGGTATGAGATTGCGCGATCATTAAACAATGAAGCAAACACATGTTTAGTCGCTTCAATAACGGCATCAATACCACGAACATTAAGGAATGTTTCTTGTTGTCCTGCAAATGAAGCATCAGGAAGATCTTCGGCTGTTGCTGATGAACGCACAGCAACAGATAGCATTTCATCGCCTTCACCAAGTTCTTGATAGCAACGACGAATATCAGCTTCTAATGCGGCTGGTAATGGATTTTCCAATACCCAATTACGAATAGTCTCACCCGCTTGTTTTAATGCATTAACATCATCAACATTCAACTTATCAAGCAAAGCATAAATACGCTGGCTAAGCCCATCAGCTTGTAAAAATTGATTAAAGGCATAGGAGGTTGTCGCATAACCATTAGGGACTTTAACCCCGGCATTGGACAAATTTGCTACCATCTCACCCAGGGAAGCATTTTTTCCACCAACTCTATCAACATCATTCATTGATAGATCACTGTACCAAATAACATTCTGCTGCACGGTAGTTCTCCTTGATCATTTGCTAAAACGAGCGACACTAGCAATCGATTGCTAAACAGTGTTAAAGATATACTCTCTTGTGTTAAGTTATCTTTTCGCTATTCCTGTGAGACATCACAATTGCAACTTTTTTTGAAGGATTCAATATAAAATGCAAAATAAAACCAATTTTCGTGACGTATTTTACATTTCAGATGGGACAGCCATAACATCTGAAACCCTTGGTCACGCAGTTCTCGGTCAATTTTCACTGCAAATCCAACAAACAACTTTGCCTTTTGTGGAGTCAATTGAACGAGCAAAACAAGTAAAAAATCTTATAGATCAATCGAGTGAGAAGTATGGCATTCAACCTTTAGTGTTTTATTCTATTGTTGTGCCGGAAATAAAGCAGATTATAGATCAAGCTAATGCGCTTTTTTATGATGTGCTGAAGGTATTAGTTGAGCCGTTAGAACGCGATTTAGTCATGAAAGCTGAGCCAAAATTACAGCGTTCACGCAGCATAAATAAAGATTCTTCTAGTTATCATGATCGTATTGCAGCAATTGAATATACCCTTGCCCATGATGATGGTGTGTCGCTCAATCATCTAGAGCAAGCAGATATCATTTTATTAGGGGTGTCTCGTTGCGGAAAAACGCCCACCAGCTTATACCTTGCAATGCAATTTGGATTACGGGCTGTCAATTACCCTTTTATTGCCGATGATATGTCAGCCTTAAAGCTGCCTAAAGCCATTGAACCTTATCGGTTTAAAACCTTTGGTCTTACAATAGATATTGAACGATTAGTGGCGATCAGAAATGAGCGTTTTGCCGATAGTGATTACGCCAGTTCAGAGCAATGCCTGAATGAATTACAGCAAGTCGAAGCTATGTTTCGCCGCGAAGCTATTCCCTATTTAAACACTTCATCATTATCGGTAGAAGAAATATCAACACGCTTACTATCAATGAGTGGATTAAAACGAAAAATGTTCTAATTCAATGATATAAATAGAATGTTATTGGTGCAAAAAGATAAACGTGGTTATTTTTATCATGCTTTATTAGAATACTACTTTTGCACAAAGACTGTTGATAGCATGAATAAGAAACCTGATCGTCAAACAGCGATGCGTCTGCTTCTAAATGATGTTAAGCAGGCGTTTCCACTTTATGATCCTGAGACCTTTGTTTGTGGTCCTGATAACAAATGCATTGGCTGTCCTAAAAAATTATTAGAATTAGTTGATACCGAAGTCAGTTATTGGGAGCATGCAATTGAACGTGGGGTTATTCCACAATTTGATGAAATTCGACAGTTTGGCAAACTGTG
Organism: Photobacterium andalusiense; assembly: GCF_900185625.1. Lineage (GTDB taxonomy): Bacteria > Pseudomonadota > Gammaproteobacteria > Enterobacterales > Vibrionaceae > Photobacterium > Photobacterium aquimaris. Next base: position 682,027 of record NZ_FYAJ01000001.1, on the reverse strand, counting down.
TAAAAATGTTCGTCGTGGCTTAATACGAAATAATATCATGACCTAATGTCGCCCGTGCTATAATCCGCGTTATTGTTCGTCGGCTATTACCCTGACACTAGGGGAAGCCGTTATTTGATTTATTTATCTGAGATTCTACATGCCTTTCTCTAAGCTTGGATTAAGCGACGCTATCGTTAAAGCAGTAACCGATATGGGTTACACCACTCCTACGCCGATTCAAGAAAAAGCCATTCCGGTGGCACTAACCGGCAAAAATCTGCTTGCTGCTGCGCAAACAGGTACTGGTAAAACGGCAAGTTTTGTACTTCCCATTCTACAAATGCTTGATGATGGTCAGCAAGTACGTGCTAAGCGTGTACGTGCATTGATTCTAGCGCCAACACGTGAGCTTGCAGTTCAGGTTGAAGCAAATATTGTTCAATACAGTAAACATACTAATTTAACCTCAATGGCAATGTATGGTGGTGTTGATTATGAACCACAAAAACGTCGCCTTATTGAAGGTGTTGATATTTTAGTAGCAACCCCTGGCCGTTTATTGGATATGTACACTAAACGTGCTATCCACTTTGATGCGATTGAAATTTTAGTATTAGATGAAGCTGACCGTATGTTAGATATGGGCTTTATTGAAGATATTAATAAGATTATTGAGCGTTTACCGCTTGATCGCCAAAACATGTTGTTCTCTGCAACGTTATCGGCACAAGTACGTTTATTGGCAAAAACTGCGGTACGCAACCCAGTAGAGATCAGTGTTGCTAAAGATGAAGCATCACAGCCTAAAATTGATCAGTGCTTGATCACGGTTGATAAAGACATGAAGTCTTCTCTATTGAGCCATTTAATTAATGAGCAACAATGGGATCAAGCGTTAATCTTCATTGAAACCAAACACGGTGCAGCTAAGTTAGTAAGCCAGCTTGAAAAACGTGGTATTGCTGCTGAAGCTATTCACAGTGGCCGTAGCCAAGGCTCTCGTGCGCAAGTATTAGAAGATTTTAAAGCAGGTAAAGTTAAATACTTAATCGCGACTGGTGTTGCTGCGCGTGGTTTAGATATTGATGAGTTAACCCGCGTTGTTAACTATGATTTACCTTTCCCACCTGAAGAATATGTTCACCGTATCGGTCGTACAGGTCGTGCTGGCTCTAAAGGTGAAGCGATTTCATTTGTATCACGCGATAACTTTAAAAACTTATGCATGATTGAGCGCCTATTAGGTCACTTAATCGTTCGTAAAGAAATTGAAGGCTTTGTACCAACCAAAGAAGTGCCAATTTCTATTTTAAACTTCAAGCCTAAATATCAAAAGCCTGAAAGCAATAATAGTCCTGATGGTAAGCCACGTCGCAATGATAAGCCACGTAGCAATTCACCAAGCGCTGATAAACCAAAGCCTAAGAAGCCAAAAAACCGTAAGCCAATCACTGATCGTGATACTGGTATTCCTCGCGGCACACGCAAGCCTAAATCTGTGTAATTAATATAGCATCGCCATCTTAGTGCAACACATTAAGATGGCGATCGTCATTATTACAGCGAATTAGCAACCAATAATGGGCTCCAACGCGTCCAGCCTACTAACAATAATCCAGCACAACCTAACCATACCACGGTTGCTAACGATAGCGTTGCCGTTAAATTATGGTAATAACTTAATATATACACCGCGACTAAATACCCTGCATACGGCACTAACGAACACAATCCAAACAAGGCCGTCATGCGAAGATCTTCCATACTACGCTCTGAACCAACAATATAATGAGCAATTAATGCAAATGTTGGAAACAAAGGCACTAACCCTGCAATATAAAAGCTCTTACTTTTCGATAGCAATGCAATCAATAGTACTGCAGCTGCACCCAATAAACATTTAAAAAATAATGTTGCCATTCCCTAGTCTCAATGATTACCTTTACTATCATAATAATTAAAAGTAAAAAAAAGCGATACTACTAATTTTTCAATAACATAAAACTAAAATATTAGCTCTTAGCAAAGAGAATATTAGGCGCATCAATGGCGATTAAACCTTCACCGTTATGCTTGGCTGTTGTTGATTTACTATAAATTGTCATCTCTTGATTGTGACTGATTTGTTTAAATTCTAAATCACAAAAGACAACGGCTGATTGGCTATTTTTGGCAGTCGGTTTATATACTACTTGTAAACACTTCCATCCAGATAGGTAAGCGCTATCTAATAGCCATTCCAAAAATGCATGCTCAACCCGTTTTGATTGAATACGACAACTGAACATCAAATCAATTACGCGCTGTTGCTGAATATCTATAATACAAACACCGACCGTACCATAATCACCAAATTTATCTTTTGCCGTTAAAAACAATGTCGCAACCAAAGGATCGTTAATCAATTCAATTAACCTGTTGCGATCATAGCGTGTTGCTGAAAAATTCATTTGATTTGTGCGTTGTACTAATTCATGTACACGATCAATATTTGAAAGTTGCGCCACACCAACCGACAATTCAATACGAGATGCTTTAATAAAATCAATATATTGACCATCAAAACCACGGCTATGTGTTGTTCGTTGCTGTTGGGCGACATAGAAAGAACGTCTTAATCCTGATTCTGCTGATGTTTGAGGATTAAATGCAACTAAATGGGTTAATTTAAGGTAGTCATTGTCTTTAAATATACGCACTTGAGGATGGATTGCGTTAACTTCGTTTCTTTCAAAAGCCGAATCATCAATAAAGGCAATAGTGTCGATGGCAACATTAAAGTTTTCAGCTATTCGTTGAATTGATTGGCTTTTTGGCTGCCAGTGAATTTCAGGGAAAATAAAATACTCTGCAATGCCTAAAGCGGTAAGATGTGCCCACACTCGATGATGATCATTTTTACTGGCTATTGAATTTACAATACCACGATCATCTAAGGTTTTTATTACCTCTACCACTCCTGATCGTAATTCAACCCCAGCTTCTCCATCTTCAACTAATATGCCATTCCACAATGTATTATCTAAATCCCACACCAAGACTTTAACGCTATTATTTGTAGCTGTTGTTGGTAAGTGATTATGGTCATCAAGCTGAGGTAACTGCTGAATAAACCCAATAAATCCAAATACCATCGTCAGTGCTGTCGCTTGATCGTTTTCATCACGGTTAGGAATAAGATTAATAAAGTGCATTGTTTGAAAATCAATATGAGGAGCGATATCAATAAACGGGATCTGTATTTGGTGATACCCCGCTGGTTGTTGTAATCGATATTGAAATGGGGTTTGATTCAATTTACCTGTGGTTGCTCGAATTACGATACTCAAATCGATTGCTTGTGGGCAATATACCTCAATCATAAACGCATCAAAATATGGACTAGGATTGATTGTTTGACTCAGATAATTTTTATAGCGAGTAGCCATTCGCGCCACAATGCCCCGCCGCCCTGCAATTGATAATCCATCTAACCATTGCCCACGTTGAGCTACTGACTCGACTATTGCGGCTTTGTTATCAATATTCTTCGCTTGCTCTGGTGCTATAACACCGATATAAGAAGTCGACATTAATGCGCCCCATTGCTTAAAATCCACTTGTACAACGGGTAATGAACGCTGTGAAATATGCAAGGGAACAATGCCATTAATAAACCGCCGACAATGACCATCTCGCCGAGGTTGATAAAGCTCACAGGTTTTATAACACGCAGGCATGGCACATTCAGTACAATGTTCTTCCCACTGTAAAACAGAATACTTCACGCACTGTTCAATGATGCTTTGCCCTGAAATAAAAGCTTGTTGCACTTCATCTGGTAAACAAATCGCTTGCTGTAAATCTTGATAAGAAAGCACTTCTAATTGATACATAACAATCACCTAATGTTTATAGACATCAGGAAATGCCAGTTTAGGATCAACAAATGTATATTCTTTTTCAACTAATATAGGTAATAATTTTTCAAGTAATAACTGCACCTTACTACTATTATCATGCATAAGAACAATATCATGAGGTTGAATATCACGGGCTAAACGCGCCAGCATTTGATCAACGGATTGATGCGAATATTGTCCCCATTCACCAGATTCAATTGACCATAGAATAGCCTGCATATGATTACATTGAATGGCTGACCAAGCAGATAGTGATAATTTGCCCTGTGGCGGGCGAAATAGCGTCGGGGTTGCAGCAATAAAGGGCTTTAGAATTGTCTGACAGTGTTTTATATCCTTAGCATAAGCCTTAAAGCCTATTTCATCAGCCGTTTTATGCGCAAAAGAATGATTACCTAGATAATGGCCATCAGCAACTATACGTTGAACAATATTTGGATATCTTTGCGCTTGTTTGCCTAATATAAAAAAAACCGCTTTGATATCATATTCTGCAAGTAAATCTAATATTTGAGGAGTAAGATTAACATCTGGACCATCGTCAAACGTTAATAAAATACCTTTATGAGTGGTTTTATAGGTTGCGATCCATGCAGGAATAACACTTTTTATGACTGATTTTAGTGTCGCCACGTATACCATCCCTTGTCTATTGCTATTTATTAGGTATAGGCAGCCACAACACTAAAGTCAATCAACTATTAATTCATTACAAACAATAACGAACTCGCAATAATAGGTATATTAATAAATACCAACAACAACTTGATATACTACCAAAACAACAAACATTAATACTGTTGAGTAAAATGTTAACGCAAAACCAAATGCTCTTGCTGGTGCGCCCTGACGATATCCTTTGAAAAATAAAATACGTCCGACGGCAAATAATATCGAGCACAAAGGAACCGCAGACAACCACGCTGCAGGCATTAATAAACACCAAGCAGTATAGACACCGTATGTGATAACAAGTTGTTCTAAGGTATTTTGCAATAAACTTTGTAACACAACTGCTTCAGTTGTCGCAGATGATAATCCACTCCCATCAATATCTTCTGGACTAAAAAAACGGTATTTAGCTAATCGCCCAATAGAAGCAATTAGAAATAATGTTGGTAAAACCAAAGAAAGACCTAATACCGTCAATTTTTGTGATATTTGACTAATAGTTGAATAATGAAAAGGATCGTATAATATCGCGGCTGAAATAACCGCAATAGACATTAACATCGCAGATCCCATTCCTTTTATAACACCTTGTTGCTTATTTGATAGGCTCATTATTATCTCAAAATAACGTCGATTTTATGATGAGATATCGTACTGGTTACTATCTATTAAACAAAGCTTTTATTGCTGATTATTAAGTCGCCAAGCGTCAAGTAATTCTTTACCGTATATAATCTCAATCTTCATATGTAAAACCAATAGCAGTATGGCAACTAATACACAAATAATACTAAACCAAATTGCTATTTTATTACGACGATCTTGTTCATAAATTACAAAATTAATAGCGATCATTGCAAATGGATAAACTACAACCAATAAAAGAAACAATCCCAAATAATTAGAGATAGCCAGTGGAGTCATCATAATTAAACCGTATATTTATTGGGCTTAATTAAAAATAACACACACTTTTACTACGCAACTATTAAATACCCCAGCCCTAACTTTACTTGAATGAAGATCACAGTTTAATGATAGTGTAAGTAATCATATTAGTAAATCAATGAGATATATAGCACACTAATTTCCAGTTCAGTGATACTCAATAAAGTTAAACTGCCATATATTGTCTATAAAACCATTTCACTTGAATCAATTATAACTGCTCACATTGACGTATTTATAGTGTAGTGACACGTTAAATTCATATTGATTACCTAACCATGCTTTAGCATTCATATCCATCTAGCTGCCCTTGTTAGCGATTTAGTAAGAAGTTATAGGCATCCAGTATTTATGTCATTACGTTGTTACGTTCACTTTTATATCTATAACTGACACGCAATTTTGCTATCAATTTTATAAATAACTAAATAATTTCACTCTAACTGTTAATAATAACTATCAATGTTATTATCTATTTGTAAGGATGAAGTATGACAACGTTTAAAATTCCAGAAACGATTCATTTTGGTGAAAATTCATTAGCAACATTAGCTTCACTTTCAGGAACAAAAGCTATTATCGTTACTGGCGGCAGCTCAATGAAAAAGTTTGGATTTATTTCTCAAGTCCAACAATTACTCAATGAAGCAAAAATAGATTCAATCGTTTTTGATGGTGTTGAACCAAATCCTTCAGTACAAACAGTGATTAAAGGTGCACAAGCTATGCACGACTTTGCTCCTGATTGGATCATTGCTATCGGTGGTGGCTCCGCTATCGACGCAGCTAAAATCATGTGGTGTTTCTATGAACATCCTCATCTTAGCTTTGAAGATATTGTTCCTGTAGGATCTATGCCCGCATTACGAAATAAAGCGAAATTTATAGCAATTCCATCAACAAGTGGCACCGCTTCTGAAATCACAGCTTTCTCTGTTATTACAGATCTTGAAAATCACATCAAATATCCAATTGTTTCAACACACATAGTGCCTGATATCGCAATTATTGATCCTATACTACCAACTACAATGCCAGCTTACATTACCGCAAATACAGGCATGGATGTAATGGCTCATGCGCTTGAAGCTTTTGTTTCGATTGCGGCTAATGATTATTCAGATCCCCTCGCTATGCGCGCGATTAAACTTGTATTTGAAAATATAGAAACAGCATATCAGCAAGGTAACGACTTACAAGCTCGTACAAATATGCATAATGCCTCAGCACTTGCAGGAATGGCATTCTCTAATGTTTCTCTTGGACTTGTTCATTCATTAGCACATAAAATAGGTGGCGAGTTTGGTGTTACTCATGGGCTCGCAAATGCTATTTTGCTACCTTATATTATTAGTTACAATAAACAGTCAACAAACAAGTATGCTGAGCTAGAACAATATCTAAATATATCCTCTATTGAAGATGAATTGCGCGCATTAAACGCCAAGCTGAGCATTCCACTAACATTTAAAGAAATAACCGAAGTTGATATTACTGAAGTGCAATTTAATACAGTGTTAGATCGCATGAGTGAGAATGCTTTTAATGATCCATGCACACTCACTAACCCGGGTTCTCCAACAATTACTGATATTAAAAACATCTATCATCAATCGTTTTTTGGCACCAAATAATCTCTGATAAAAACAACAAAGGTTAACATTATCTTTGTTGTTTTCTTTTTCTGTCTCTTGCTATTATCGTAAATGATAAAAAGCTGCAATATTATGGCTATCTAGACTTATTTCAATAGCCGTAAAAAGTAAAATTCGTTTTCATAAATAACCTCAAATATCTCTTATGTTTTACCTTAATAATGCGTATAACTAAATATATACTAATTACGAGGATAAGATCATGTTTACAGAATACAGTGCATTAATTGACTCATTAAAAGGTAGCGATATCTCATTTGACCGTTTATACAATAAACATAATGAATTGAATGTTGAAATTGAAAAAATGACATCTAAAGATGGTTTTGATGAAGTTAAAATTGATCAATTGAAAAAAGAAAAACTTTTACTAAAAGATGAGATTTTAGCTTACCTAAAAAATGTTGCTAATAAATAACATCAGATTAAGACAGAAAAGATAATCACCCATTTTATCTTTTCTGTCTTAATAATATCTGGGTTCTAACTTCAATCCAGTCTGTTAATCCTATCCATAAACACTCATCTATTTTCCGAAGTCTAGCAATCGTATTTTAATCTGTTGTGACACAACCAAGTTGGTTAAACAGCGCGCCTATAATATCAAAACCTCTCTCAGCATTTCCTCAATTACGTCTCTTTAATAGTATTAGTTACTATTTACACATATAACTAATCTGATTCGTTATATAACAATCGCCCACAGACGCATATTCATAAATTTTGCATTTTATCTTTGATTTGCATCAACTAAACCCTATTTCGTAGTATTAGGCAACATATGCAGGTAGAATGCCCCCTCAAAAAATCACAATAAAAGCATTAAGTGGGTTATTTCGCATGAGTAGAAAAATAGAATTATTGGCACCAGGTGGTGATGTAGAAGCAATTAAAGCGGCGATTGTTGCTGGTGCAAATGCTGTCTACTGTGGTTTGGATATGTTCAATGCCCGTAACCGCGCCTCCAATCTTTCATTTGATGAGCTAAATGGCGTCTTACGACTTGCACATCAATACAACTGTGAAGTCTTTTTAACCCTTAATGTCGTGATATTAGAACATGAGATTGTTAGCCTAGTACGTTTGCTTAATAAGCTCGTAAATAGTGGTATTGATGGCATCATCGTACAAGATTTAGGTATCTTCAATATTGTTAAAAAGTATTTCCCATCACTGCACATCCACGCATCTACTCAGTTAACAACCCACAACGAAGGCCAAATTTTATTCTTACAAAAAATTGGCGCAACGCGGGTTAACTTATCTCGAGAGCTTAACCTTGGTGAAATTAAAGCCCTAACCGCAGTTGCCCATGATCACGATGTATTAACCGAGGTCTTTGTCCATGGCGCACTTTGTATCGCTTTCTCTGGTCAATGTTACTCAAGCTCGGTCAGTGTCGGAAACTCAGGTAATCGTGGTCGTTGTAGCCAAGCATGCCGTGATGAATACGAAGTAACAGCTGAAGGCCACCGCTTTCCACTTAATCTAAAAGATAATTCAGCTTACTTTGATTTACCGCAATTGGTAGATGCTGGGGTTGACTCATTAAAAGTAGAAGGTCGTATTAAAGGCGCACACTATGTTTACACTGTGGTTGATACATGGCGCAAACAGATCAACAGCTTTATAGAATCGGGCACACTATTAACTGACGATAGCAATTTACATAAAGTTTTTAACCGCAGTTTCACTAACTCATTTTTGCAGGGTAACCTTAACAAAAAAATGTTCACCGATAATCCACGCGATAATAGTGTTAATTATGCGGTTGAAAAAAGTGATGCTATCTCGGTTGTTCAAATCCACGATGTAAAGCAAGACCTTTACAATGATAAGAATGCATTAGGGGCTGAACTAGCCGAAAAAATCAAAGATTTAAGCATTGATAAAATTGCGCTAACATTGATTTTTACTGCTAAAGAAAATACACCATTAACGCTTAACATTATTGCGGGTAACACTTCATTTGAAATAAAAACCGAGTCTTTATTACGCGTTGCTGATGAAATTTCAATGACACCAGAGACTATTGATAAACGCTTCCGTAGTTTCAGTAACGCCACATTTGAATTAGCACCAATGAATTTTGACAATTTTGATGCTAACTTAACAGTGCCATTTAAAGAACTTACCGATCTAAAGAATCAAGCTGCATTCTTATTAAATGGCTCGCGTGAAGTCATTAAACATGTAGATTTACCCGCATTACCTAAGCACTCAAAAGTATCGCAAACACCTAAGCTATCGTTAATGATTGCCAATGAAAAAGATTTGCACCTTGCTGATGTGACTGATGCTGATATCTATTTCAAGCTTCCAGAAAGTCTGAAGAAAAACTGTTCTAAGCACATTACACTATTACAGAATAATCCACGTTTAATTCCTTGGTTTCCTGCTGTATTGATTGGTAAAGATTATTTAGAGTCAGTCAAAATTCTTGAGCAAGTTAAACCAAAGCGAATTGTAACTAACAATACCGGTATTGCCTATAAAGCTTATGAAATGGGTATTGAATGGGTCGCAGGGCCGTTCTTAAACACAACTAACTCACACGCCCTACTTACGTTACAAGAAGAGTTAAACTGTGCCGGTGCGTTTATTTCTAACGAGATCAATCGCGGTCAAATCAGAAATATTACCCGCCCAGAAAACTTTAAACTTTGTTATAGCATCTACCATCCGATTCTAATGATGACTAGCCGCCAATGCTTCTTCCAACAAACAGTTGGCTGTAAGAAACCTGCGATTGAAGATGGCTGTATGTTACGTTGTGAAAAAGCGACAACGATTACCAATATTAAAGGTATTTCGTTTGCGGTTGATAAACAAAAAGGCGGCTACCCGAGTATTTACAACCATGAACAATTCCTAAACTTTGATGCCGTAAAAGATTTTTCACATTTATTTGATGAATTCTTTATTGATTTAACCAATATCGGTGCGGGCTCTAAACAAGAGCAAGACAAAGTAGAATTGATTAAACACTTTGAAGCACTGCTTGCGGGTAATGATAACGCTAAAACGGCACTGACTAAGCTAGTGCCTATCGCAACCAATGCGCAATATACTCAAGGTTTATAAACACTAACATAAGCATTGAGATATAAAAAAGCAGCCAAGTATTTACTGTGGCTGCTTTTTATTTACATTCCTATTATCCAACATATTACTTACAAATGTTAATTAAACTTAATAATTGAAAATAATACGACTCAACAATGAACATATAGAAACATCATTAAAATAAACACATCGTATTAAATAACATATTGATCAATATACCCAACTGTAATAACATACCGCCCTCATAAAAATACATACAAATTACACTTAAAAATTTCTTATTTTTCGTTTTTATCTAATAGCTTTATTAGAACGATATATCATAAATCAATACATCTACGGTTATTAATGTTACAAATAGCGATGCTACTTTTTGGTGCACAATTCGTAAAAAGTAAAATACTTTATCTATTAGGATTTACCTCCCTATGGGGCGCTACTGGCATCCTGATCTTTATTGATGGCCTTGATGGAAAAATATTTGATACTTTTAGTTATTTTCTTTTACTTGAAAGCTTAACAACCTTAATCGTTGCCCCTAACGGTTTTGGTTTACAGCGTAATATACTGCTTTTTAAAGGCGGTATTTTCCTATTTGGCGCAATTTCTGCGTTGGTTAATATCAAATTTAGCAATATCTTATTATCGCTTACATTTGGTTTAACCTATTTTTCTGTCGGCTTTTTTAATATCGCCTCTGCTTGGGTTGTTCGCTTTTCCCATTGGAAAAGAGCAATCATATGGGGGGGGATTCAAATTCTTTATTCGCTATTTCTATTACAAAATTACGATTATGTTATTTCTTATTTTCTTGGATTTATTATGATCACTGGAAGTATTAGAAGTATCATTGTTCTTATAAAAGTTAATTCATTTGATAATAAAAGTGCTATTTTTCAGTTACTAAATAATAGTGAACAAGAATATATAGCCATAACTAATAATGCATTTTCAACAAATAGCATAGAAGGTAGAAATAATATTCAACCTTTAACAATACATATATGGACACCAACAGGTTCGGCAGCAAGCCCACATGTTCCTCGCCCAATTATTAACCGCTATATTGCTGCAACAGATATAAATGGTGTTATTTCTACGGGTCATGCTGCACTTGAACTAGGTTCGGAGTTATATATCAGTTTATATCCATCTGAAGATATTGATCGCTCACCTTCAGAATTTATTCGTACTTTAAAAGCAACACCTGAAAATAATGTTCTTGGTCGTTATTTGCCTGATTACAAAACAGAAACACTAGAATGGTGCGAATCAAATATAAAAATCGAGTTTACTCAATATAACGCACTAACATTAAAGCAATTTTGGCGTCACTGTTATAAAAAACCTATTTATAACTTAACCTCCAATAACTGCTCAAGTAATACTGCTTATGCCTTAGAAGCAGCTTTAGACGGTGTTTTAAACAAAGACAATAGCAGTATGTGCACATTCTTAAAACTGATGTGTAGCCCTGAATTATGGGTTGCAGCCCAAATTCGCCATCGCGCAATAATGATGGCATGGACACCTGGTTTAACGATGGATTATAGCCGCACATTACACGCAATAGTTCATCCTATATCAGTCCCTTGGTACCAACGTAGCCTCTTTAGAAAGCTACCACTTAAACGTTCTTTGAAACATGCCATCACCCGTACCCAAAACAATTTAGCGAGTAATTTTTATGACTAATGTATACCTGATACTCTTTATTTCAATTATTGCAGAAACGCTTGCAACCACCATGATGAAAGCATCGGAAGGCTTTACACGGCTCATTCCCAGCCTTATCGTATTAATTGGTTACGCTATTTCATTTTATGGGCTTTCTCAAGTTGTTAAAATCATGAATATCGGCATTGCTTATGCTATTTGGGCGGGAATCGGTATATTTTTAGTCTCTATTTTGTCTTATTTTGTATACCAGCAAAAACTCGATTTGCCAGCGTTGCTTGGATTAGTTCTTATTGCTGCAGGCATCATCATTATTCAAGTTTTTTCTAAATCAGTTATACATTAGAAATAAACGGACAGCCATATTTTACAGAGACTAGACTACAAAAGGACAGCCAATTAAATTTGTTCGACTGATAAAATGACTAACGATAAGCCGTTTTACTGTAATAATTACCGCTTATTCTTTAATTTATTGGTTAAATAACCGCGATTACTATATTTAACGATCACCAAAACCCACAATCCTGATGGCTATTGCGGTATTTTCATCTAGTTATAAAAAACAGCCTCTAATTAGGATGCAACTGGTGACTTGCCGACTTTCCTTTACACCAATGTCCACCAGCATGTTGCTTGAAGGCACACATTCGCGACCATTTACCGCTCACATTGGCATAGCGTTCCATAAATTGTTCGCTATGCTCTAGCCATGCGTCTGCGGTGATTCCTAATTGTTGTAAAATCTTTGGTTGGCTAGATGCAATAAAACCTTTTTTATCGTTCCGAATACAGCGCCCAGTCCAATCAATCAGTTCAAGATAATCGGTAAAAGCAAAGTTTATTCCATCTGTTTTAGCTTGATGTTCTGCGCCAACAAAAGGTAATAGTTGGAAGTGCGATTTATGTGGCGGTGGCTGTTTAACTGAGGTTTTCGTTTGCTTGTATTCACGAATACGCTGCTGAATCGAGGTGAAATTTGATTTTTCTAGTGACGGTGTAACGCCTGCCCTGATCGGATTTAAATCAACATACATCATGCACGATAGTAATGCTTTTTCATCCAACAATGCTTGAGACTTAAATCGCCCTTCCCAAAACGCGCCTTTACATTGATCTTCTTTATTGGCTTTTCGTGCTATTTCCTCATTAAGACAGCGCATAAACCAGCTAATACTACCTAACCGTTGCTGCCATTCAGTCACTAAATTTGATAATGCCTGCTGTTTTTCTGTCTCTATTTGGCCTTCTTTTAAAAAATCAACCGCAATAGGATGACCATTAAACAGCTGTAACCAACGTGATATTATTGCTTCTGGAGTCAACTTTTGCTGTTGTTCGGTATCTATTTTTAGCACCAAATGATAGTGGTTACTCATCACAGCATAAGCGCAAACATCGATACAAAATACAGCAGCTAATTGTTTGATTTTATTTACTATCCAACCACGACGATGATGATAGTTTTTGCCGTTATATGGATCATCACCACATAAATATGCCCGCCGTACACAACGATTAATAATATGATAAAAAGGCGTGATTTGAGGCTCGATCAATTTGCGTCTTGAAGTTGTCATTAGTTTCACCATAAGCAACTGTAAGCTTAAGTGTAGTCGCTCATGGTTGATGTGCAATGTTATGGCTGTCCTTTGTTTATTATGGCTGTCCTTTGTTTGTTCGCTTTTTAATCTGTCATAAATAAAAAATATCTCTTTCTATTTTGCCTTTCAACACCACAAAACCATCATTTATTCATAACAATCAATTTATTGACAATATTCCTCGCACCAAGCACAAAACATTAACAATAAAATATTATCGTTTATCAATAATTTTTTATTGTAATGTTTTATTTTTTGCCTATATTAGCAACGAATAACCACACATCACTCATTAAATTATTAGAGGTACATCATGAAAAAAATATTACTGTTACTTGCTCTTGGTTCTGTTTCTGTTTTCGCAAATGCAGCACCAGCTAAACATGCAGAACAAATGCTGGCACAAGTTGATAGCATTACTGTTTATTCTGGTGACAATGTCGATACTCAAAAAAAAGCATTTAAAACAATTAATAAATCTCTTGTACCTGGCTTTAAGAAATGTGCTATCTACCTACCTAAAGGTGCTTCAAAAGCGAGTACCACGATCACTTTATCTCGCAGCGATGATGGCAAACTATCGCTAGATTGCGTAGGTAAATAAAGCCGACACAAATAAAAATACCGACCGGATATAGGTCGGTATTTTTTAGCAGATTCAATTATTTAATGTATTTGAGGCGCTATCACATCTTAAAATACTTTGAAGGTTCTGGTAAAACTGGTGGTGTGCTATCCATATAGGTTAAAAAGTGCATCCACACATCATGGGTTCTTTCTTTGGTAAGTTGCGTTTTACAGTCCAAGGCCATCACATTACGGATAGTCCCCTCACGCCATTGAGTATAAACCGCATTACACTGCGCTTTCATATACACTTGCCAATCTTTTTGTGCTTGCTCTATCGCTTTCACCAACGCAGGATCATCTTTATTATGTTCAACGCTGGCAGTCAGATATTTGGATAACTCTTCTTGTGCAGAGGTTAATGTCAATGCTGCACAATCATTAATGTCTAGTGTATTACGCGGATTATCACAATCTAATGCTTTTTTTGCTGCAAGTGCTGGCAATGACAAACAAACGAATATAATTAGTAGGTACTTTTTCATTGATAGACCTCATTTAAATATAAGCGACATGTAGTAACAAAGCGATTAGAACTATTATAGCTTTGCATACTCATTTCATCCAAAAGCACAACTAGCAACCTTCATCTTTTGGCACAATTATCGATTAACAAATAAAACCGAAATCAGCACCCAACTGATTTGATATATGCTCAAAAACAGTAGAAACATCGCTTATTTTCACGTTTTAACTATATCAATTACAGTTTTCTGCCCAAACGTTTTTCGACTTGCTTTTTTTCCCACTCTGGACCGAAAATATTTACTATTTCAAACGCACTAAATGCATGGCTTACAATACCAATTCCCCAGCCTAATGCAGGCCATACCGCCCACCAATAGTCAGGGCTAGTAAAATAATTAATTATAAATAAAGCGCTAATAACTAATACGTATGTGGTTAGATTAGAATAAAAACTTTTAATGCCTTTAACATAGTTAAGCGCACGTTTCTCTTCTTCTGTTATAGTGATTTCTTTGTTCATTGGCGGCTCCATTTGAAGGTCTGATACTTGGATTTCAAATACCGCAGCTAAAGATTTGAGTGACTCCAGCCCTGCTTTTTGTCCTTGCTCAATACGTTGAATAGTACGAATACTTAATCCACTCAATTGAGAAAGTTGTTCCTGAGACCAACCACGCTGTAGTCGTAATTTTCGAATAATCATTACAAATCCTTTTTGCTACTTTCCGCCAAAGTCTATCAATATCTCATCAAAAGTATTACGTCATTAGCCTGACAAAAACATGACACTCATCATTTTACTTTATAAACAACCACTTATAATCATGCCATTTTCTTCCATTAGATTGCTTGCATTAATAATAGTAGTGAGAAGAAATTAATAACAAGATTTAGTGACATGTTTTAGTGTCCTTTGTTTACATTATTCACAATAGATAACGACAGTTATGGCTGTCCTATTTTATTTCGTAATCATCTAACATATCCATTAGAAATTCATAAGTCTCAGCAGGTACTAGGTAAGCCGCTGGTTTATTGTGATTTAAGATGGCTATAGCAGCGCCATCAGCTTCGTTCAAAAGAGCCGTAGGATTCTTTTTTAATTCTGAAATACTTGCTGAACAATCAGCTAAAACTTGTCTCATGATTCCACCCCAAAAAAGCATTAAATTAAGTGCTAATTTTAGAGCTTTTTTAATTAACTGCTACTCTTATTTATTACATATAACGCCAATTACGTTACAGACTAACTTAAAATAACGCACCAATTTCACTTTTTTGCTCAACTGATTAAAACCTATTCATGGAGTACGGTCAGAATTGATCGTGGTGGCTTGCGAAAGTTATGGGTGTCCTATGTTTTTACCTGCATAACGCGTTTACTACTATGCAATTATACTTAAATTTAACGCCATAAAACGAGAAACACCCGACAACCTGAGATGCCGAGTGTAGTAAATCGTGTTGATGCATTTGTTAGCTGTTGCTCTCAACAAGTGTTCGAATATAAGAGCTTGCACCAGAAAAGTTAAAAGTCACATTTCGTTCACCAAAAAATTTGACCCAATGCTTCTTTCTAAGATTCTGTTCTTGCGTATCAGTACAATAATCAACTATTTCTATTTCAGCCGATTTCCTAGTCATACGAGATAAAAGTTGTCGCATCTCAAAATCTGCAGTTGGTAATGAATAACCTATAAATACTATTTTTTCAGCCTCAGATATTTCAATCCCAGCATTTTGCCAAATAATTTTATATTGAGGATTAGACAAATCTTTAATATACGTTGGCATAATTAAATTAGAGCAAAGCTTATGATTATTTACCTCTTCTGGAAAGTTATTGTCACAATGTCTACAAGACTCTAAATTGTCATAATCTAAAATCGCTGCCTTTCGATAAAATTTTGCATATAACCTCATACAACGAGGACACTGAAGCCAATTTAACGAACCATGTAATTTTAATAATTTAACATTAAAGCCACCTTGACCTAATTTTTCTAAACCCGGTTTAACCGACTCATCAGTTTCACCTCTTGAGCTTATATAACAACAATAATCAACCACAGCATCATAATCAGGATTGTCCATAATTGAACTATAAATTGAATTGTCTAACAGTATATCCCAGTTTGTGCTAATAACGCTTACAGGATCTACATTTCGATAATCGCCACCTAATCTTTTAGACGATTGCGTAGTTAAATAACGTGCAAAATCATTAATATATTTCTTCGATTTTCCAGTCTCATTTAGTACTAGTTGTATGGTTTTACCAACAACATAGAAAACAGCTTCTCGAACTGCCATTATTCCTGTTAAATCAATTCCTCGAAACTGAGAATTTTCACTTAAACAACGGTCAAGAGGAGTAAAAATATCTTCAAGATCTACATCTATTAACTGCGATTCTGAATAACCTAATTGTTTAGTAAGAAATGTCTTAAAGGTCGAGAATCTAACTTGATCAAAATTGTTAGGGTTAATATTAAAAAGGCGAAATGCCTCAGGTAAAATATTTAATTGTGTCGGAGCTCCTGCTTCAACCGAGAAACCAGCTCCCAATACATATACTGTTTTCATCTATTTTCCTATTTTTATTCTCAAAGATAACTGCAAAACAGCTAACGCCCAATTAAGGTGTGAAGCACGCGACCACGACACTCAATTAGAACACCGTAAACACCAAATTTGACCCTAGCCAAAAATGCCAGGCGTGCTGAATCACTCTTAAATTGTTTGTTATAAAATTATTGTTCAATTACATCTTTGCCATCATCATTTATTCCTTCATCTACCATATAGTCAGATATAAGTACTCTATTTTCATAAGTAAGATGATACCAACCAGATTTCCATGCTTTAAATGCATGCCATGAAAGCCCTAGAGTTTTCTTTTTTGACATATTATCAAATGAACGTTTTACAGCCTTTAAGTAGGTATCCTCTAAAGGTGTTCCTCTAATATCCATAATTGATCCAATATGCAGCAACCATTTAGCTAAATGTACATATTGATCCCAGGCACCTGACGCATTAGTTAAGCCTCTTTTTCTTTCGAATATATCAGTTAACATTTCGATTACTCGAGGATGTGAAACCAATATGCCATTTGCAGATAAAAGCGCTATTATTTCAAAGAATGATTCATTTTTTTTCAAATAACCATCAGTAAATTTAGCTCTTTTCTCTAATACTGGTAACAAAAGCTCTTCATGTTTATCAACTCGAGGTTTAATATCTTGATGTTTTTTTTCTAGAGCGAGGAAGAAATCATCAATTTCAACACCATCAATTACCCTTAAACCATAGGATCTATCATAATAATCCTTTACATGTTGTTCTACAGCACTGCGGGATAAATAAAACAAGTGCTGCCTATTTATATCATGCTGTCTATTACAACGTAATTTATTTAATATTGATTTAAAATTTACATCACCTAATGAATAACCAATAATGACTACGCTATTCTCTTCAAACAATGTTTCTACTTTGTGAGAAAAGTAATCTGGATTATTGATAAATTTAAAATAATCATCTGCTGTAACTATCATCTTTTTTGGATATTTAACCGAACCATGTACATGGTATACTTGGATACCTTTTGGCTGACGGTTAATAGGATAACCAATTGAATATGACGTTACAGATTTAGACTCTAATATTTTTTTCTCAATGAGTAAATCATAGTTTGTTGTTATAAATTTTAAATCATTAAATTTTTTTACAAAGCCCTGTACTACAGTAACATTATTCCCCAACTCGACTTTATTAATACGAGATGCTATTTTTGAATGTAAACAAAGTCCCTTAGAATGCATCTTTGCCTGAATGATACTTGCACATTCTTCTAGCGGCATTATTGGATTATTATTAGGAAATAATTGTTCTATTAGCTTATCACCATCTTCTAGTTGATTAGCACAATCTTTAAGTAATCCGATCCAGTTAGGTGCTTTTCCATCAGTTACATGCATAGAAAAACCAGTCCCAACAAAAAAACATAACGATTTAGATTCTAGAGCAAAAGCTAGCTCATAATATGGTTCCACATACTTTCCTTAATTTTATAACAACTTATTATATTAACAACTTGCCCGAATTTGTTCTTTGAACCTGCGCCCGTATTTCATTCGTCATTATACAAAAAACATTATAAATCAAAAACATTATTACATTCTTTGCCCGATAGAAATCACAAAATCGGGCATCTGCCTTTTAGTTGCTACTTTTTTTACTAATACTAACCACTGTGTATATTAACAGTGTTAAAGGTGCAATATGGCTTCTCTCTTTCTGACTTATATAAAAGAATACATGTATCAAAAAAACTACGCTAAACGTACCGTTGAAAGTTACTTATATTGGATAAAAACTATATTTTATTCCATAATAAAAAACATCCTGATAAATTAGGCAATGATGATGTTAACAATTTCTGTCTTATTTAAAACCAATCACTACATTCAAAAAAAGTAATTAACAACACTACAACGCGCTGAAAATAGATTCCCTATCGCGTTCGTAACCTCACTGTAGGGAATGACGGGGTAGGTTTTATATTTATTCTTGGAATTTTCAGTGAGCGCTTAAAAATATCAAATAATAATAATAACACTACAACACGCTATAAATAGACACCCTATCGCATTCGTAACCTCACTGTAGGGAATGACGGGGTGGGTTTTATATTTATTCTTGGAATTTTCAGTGAGCGTTTAAAAACATCAAAAAATAATAACACTTCAACGCGCTGAAAATAGATTCCCTATCACGTTTGTAACCTCACTGTAGGGAATGACGGGTTGTTGTTTTGTGACTTTAATATAACAACATCCGCTGTTCCTAAACCCTCGTCCCTAATAACCTATTTCCTATAACCTTTCTCCCATAAAAAAGCCGACAATGAAGTCGGCTTTAAATAAATAATCTATTCGCTATTAATTACGCGTTGGCTTGTGCCGTTTGAGCCGCAACTGAGCCTTCTTCTGGGCGCTTTAAGAATGCGTACATCACACCTGTTACTACCGTACCCGCTGCAATAGCGACTAAGTAAAGTAACGCTGGTGAAATTGCGTTTGGAATCAGCAGAACAAACAAGCCGCCGTGGGGAGCCATTAGTTTAGCGCCAAACAACATTGATAATGCACCTGTTAATGCGCCACCAGCCATACAGCTTGGAATAACACGCATTGGATCGCGCGCTGCAAATGGGATCGCACCTTCAGAGATAAAGCACATACCTAGTACAAACGAGGCTTTACCTGCTTCATTTTCACTGGCTGAGAACTTACGTTTGGCAAGGAATGTCGCTAAACCCATACCCATTGCTGGCACCATACCTGCTGCCATTACTGCTGCCATTGGGGCGTAGGTTTGTGAGGCTAGCAAGCCCACACCAAAGGTATAAGCGGCTTTGTTTACAGGGCCACCGAGGTCGAAACACATCATACAGCCAAGGATAATACCCAGTAATACTGCGTTAGCTGAACCCATATTGTTGAGGAAAGTGGTTAGGCCAGCCATTGCCGCTGATACTGGACCACCAACAACGTAAATCATTACCAAGCCAGTAATTAAGCTGGCTAATAATGGCACAATCAAAATCGGCTTTAACGCTTCCATAGATTGTGGCAGTTTGATTTTTTCTACCAACAATTTAGCACTGTAACCTGCAAGGAAACCGGCAACGATACCGCCTAAGAAACCAGCGCCTGTGGTGCTTGCTAACATACCGCCAATTAAACCCGGTGCTAAACCTGGGCGATCGGCAATTGAAAATGCGATGAAACCTGCCAATACTGGCACCATTAACGCAAATGCTGAACCACCACCGATGGTCATTAATGCTGCGGCTAACGTGCCTTGTTGTTTAAAGGCTTCGATACCAAACACAAATGATAAAGCAATCGACAAACCACCAGCGACCACTAATGGCAGCATGTAAGATACACCCGTCATAAGGTGCTTATACGGCCCTGCTTTTTCAGCTTTGGTGTCAGCCGCTTGCGCATTGGTATTGCCAGCGTGTTGATATACTGTCGCGGTTGCAAAGGCTTTTTCTAGCTCTGGTTTCGTTTTCTTAAGTGCTAACCCTGTGCTGGTTTTATACAGCTTTTTACCATTAAATCGGGCTAAATCTACTTCAATGTCAGCGGCGATGATCACTAAATCTGCGGCTGCAATCTCTGCATCCGTCAGTTGGTTTTTAGCACCAACAGATCCACGGGTTTCTACTTTGATCTCATAGCCTTGGCGTTGACCTTCTTCTGTCAACGCCTCTGCTGCCATAAAGGTGTGTGCGACGCCTGTTGGACAAGCAGTAATAGCGACAATTTTCTTAACCGCACTATCGGCTGCATTAGTAACAGTTTGAGTGTCAGATGCTGTTAATCGTTGTGCTTGCTCAACTGCCTCGGTTAACCATGCTTTAGGATCTTCAAAACAGGCAGTGATGTCGGCTTGATAAACTTTTTTACCCACAAAACGGGAGTTATCAATCGCTTTACCTGTTGCGATAATGATCACTTCAGCATCATCAATTTGCTGTTGGGTCAACGTTTTGGTGGTATTAAGTGTAGTCTGGCACTCTACATTGGCTTGCCATTGTAATTCTGCTGCGGCTTTTTCTAATAAACCCGCAGCAATGATGGTGGTTGCAATGCCGCTAGGACAAGCTGTTACTAATGCTATTTTCATATTTACACCTTGATCAATGTTGCTTAGCGTTATTGTTATTATGTCGATAAGTTAATATGCGATTATGTTATTGCGTTAAAATAACGTGCTGGGCGATGGTATTTACTTGCTCAATATCATCAACACCTACCCCAACTTGAGTAACAGCGACGGCTGATAACGCTGTGGCAAATTGCAGCGATTGCGTTTTTGACCATTGATTGATCTCTCCCCAACACAAGCCAGCAACAAGGGTATCGCCAGCACCAACAGTACTTACTACGTCCATTTTTGGTGGTTGAGCATGTAACCAGCCTTGATCGTTAAGCCACATCACCCCTTTAGCACCCAGTGACACCACCACATTAGTAATACCTTTGGCAGCGATGGTTTCTGCAACCGCCATACATTGTTGCGGAGTGTCTAATGCTTGACCTGCCCATTCAGCAAGTTCTTCATCATTAGGTTTAACTAACCACGGATGAGCATCTAAACCAGTCGCCAAGGCTGATTTACTGCTATCAAACAATACTTTCTTGCCTAATTGATGCAGTTTTTCCAACCAATTCGCGCACATATCAGCACTGACACCTTGCGGTAAGCTACCTGCTATCACGAACACATCATGGGTTGCGGCTAGTTCAAACAGTGTTTTTTCAAACGCTAAAATATTGGCAGCGGTAACAGCAACACCGGGAAAGTTAATGTCACTTACTTGGCCATTTTTCTCGACTAATTTGACATTAATCCGGTTTGCGCCTGCTACGCGAACAAATTTGTCTGTTGCGCCCATTGCTTTAAATAACTGGCAAAAAGATTCTTGGTTATCAGCGCCCAATAATCCGGTAACAGTAACATCAGCCCCTAACTCAGCCAGCACTTTCGCGACGTTAACCCCTTTACCAGCAGGATGAAGACTACCTTGTTCGACAACGCTAACACTGCCTAATGATAGTGATTGCAAACTGCCAGTAAGATCGAGTGCTGGGTTTAAAGTTACGGTGACGACTTTCGGTTTTACATTTTGTTGCATAGTAGTTGCCTCTAAATCTATGGTTGAAATTGTCATGCTGGCAGTGTTTATAATTTTTCGCCTAAGCCGTCGGCAATCGCTTGACCAATTGCCGTTAGCGCCGCTTCAGCATCACTTCCCTGTGCGGTAAATTGCAGTTCATTACCGCACTTCACACCCAAACCAATCACTTTCATTAAACTTTTTGCATTAACAGGCTTACTGCTGCTCGTTAGGTTAACCACTTGAATATCAGCATCGAATTTTTTAGTGGTATTAACTAACATTGCGCCTGGACGGGCATGTAAACCATGCGGGTTACGGATGGTAAATGTGGCTTGATTGCCCTCTAACGTCACTTGAGTTAATGCAGTTACCATCTCTGGTGCTGATGATGCTAACCATTGGCTAATTTTGCCTTGATAAATCAAATTAGTAAGGTGTTCGAGATTGGCTTTATGAGCATTATTATTCGCCGCAATCATGATCATACCCGCAACAGGATAACCAAGCTCTTCAAAAGGTGTTTGCGGAGTAACCACTGAAATTGCAGTCCGCTTAACCTGCTTATTGCTTTTCACTAACCACAACCCTTGACCTAAATAGCTCGCACCTTGATCAATTGCATCAGTCACCGTGGCTGTTTCTGCAAAGCCTTGGTATTTAATTAACCCAGCAGCTACCGCTGTCAGTTGTAATAAATCCTGCGCCGGAAATTGTTTTAAAATAAGTTCAGGATTGCATTCTGCTTCTTGCTGCTCATCACCATTTAGTAATGCAATAATTGCTTGCTCTGATTCACAATGACGAAGCTTATCTTCAATACCATCAGCGGATAACACTTTGGTTAATTGATTTAAAATACCCAAATGCTCGTCTGATTTAGCCGCAATACCAATCGCGATATAGGCCGTTTGATCATTACCCCACGGCACACCTTGCGGAAAGTGGTGAATTTTAACACCAGTGTGGTTAACTAAATCACGAGTGTCTGTTGTGCCGTGAGGAATGGCGATACCGTTGCCAAGGTAAGTTGAATTTTGCTGTTCACGAGCAAGCATACCGTTGACATACCCTGTCTGAACTAACCCTGTCGCTTCAAGATCAGCTGCTAACGCTTTGATTGCATCTTGTTTGGTGGATGCAATTTGCTGCATCGTAATATCATTTTTAGACAGTGATAACATTTAACTCTCCGCTTTAATGCTCTGTGAAATCATCGCTATTGATTAACGCTATCGGTTAACCCTATCAACGTATTACTAATATTTTATGGTCTATATTAGCAATAGGCTGAATCGTTTCAGCAATATGACAAATAAAAATGCCATGCATTGCACAACATTCCAGTTACTCGATAGATACACTTTTAACTTACTGCTGAAACCTTTCAGCTTGCATACTGAATCGTTTCAGCTAGAATTGCAAACGTGTAAAGCATACGCTCTATCAATATATGATCAAGTGCACAAAATTATCTTTACCCAAATACCGACAAGTCTCATTAACAATGGATAACGACTATGACACTGGATGAAATTGCAAAACTCGCAGGGGTTTCTCGCACGACTGCAAGTTACGTTATTAATGGTAAAGCAAAACAATATCGTATTAGTGAAAAAACCCAACTAAAAGTAATGACCGTTGTTGATGAGCATAACTATCGCCCAGATCATGCAGCAACATCATTGCGTATTGGTAACAGTCATTCTTTAGGGCTGATTATTCCTGATTTAGAAAACAGCAGTTACGCAAAAATTGCCAAACTACTTGAGCGTAATGCACGTAAAGCGGGCTATCAAATGATTATATCATGCTCTGATGATGATCCAGACACTGAAATGAAAGTCGCTGATATTTTACTAAGCCGTCGCACTGATGCACTGATTGTTGCAAGTGCACTTGCCGCAGATCACCCTTTTTATCGTCAAGTTCAAGCCAATGGTGTCCCTGTTATTGCCATTGACCGCGCTTTAGATGATGAGTTTTTTGTGTCAGTGATCAGTGAAGATTTAGAAGGTGCTTATCAACTCACTCAATCATTATTAAAAAAACCAATTAACAGCATTGGTCTCGTGGGCGCTGTTGCCGAGCTTGGCGTATCAAAAGAACGTCAGCAAGGTTTTATAGCTGCAATTGAGCGTCATCAACAGCCTATCACATCGCTAATTGGCTATGGTGAGCATTTTAGCCAACAACATGGGCAACAGATTGTGCAGCAATGGATTGATGACAACTGTTTTCCCAACGCTATTTTAGCAACATCTTATACTTTATTTGAAGGTGTACTTGATTGCCTACTCAAACACCCACAGGTCATGAGTAACACTTACTTAGCCACTTTTGGTGATAATCGCTTATTGGATTTTTTACCCAATAAGATACAGTCATTACCACAGCAATACGAACTGATTGCTGAACATGCATTAGCACTGGCATTAAACGCGATCAAAGGTATTTATGAACCCAATATTGAAGTGATCCCACGTCAAGTCATTCAGCGTTAATAGTATTACCATTATTCTATTGCGGAATAATAGCTATAATGGAAAAATAGCTAGTTATTGATGTTTATCTTCTTTTTTATTAAATCGCTATAGGCTACGCCATGTATTTACGTCTTAAAGCATTATTAATATCACATGCACAATTTTCTCATGCTTTACGGGTAACGTTAGCGATAGCTTTTACACTCGCCTTCTACGCCGTGGTACATGTTCCGCATTCAATGTGGGGACCTGTGACTGTGGTAGTAGTGATGATGCAACCTTATGCCGGCGCGATTGTATATAAAGGTTTTCAGCGTATAGGCGGCACATTATTAGGGGCAATATTAGGCTTATTAACGGTGTTATTCCCTCACCAACTCGATTACCTAATACCAGTGTGGATGTTGGCATGGGTATTCTTACTGTCACTTAAATCTTATGGTAAGAATATTTATTTCTTCTTTTTAGCGGTAATGACGTTAATTATTGTTTCTTACCAAGGTGATACCGCTTTAGAAGTCAATGTCGCTTTATGGCGAGTGGCAAATATTTTAATTGGTAGCTTAATTGCGATTTCATTTTCTTTATTAATGCCGATCCGTGCCGTTACTGGTTGGAACACGTTATTTAATCAAAATTTGCATGCTTTACGTCAGCTGTATCAAGCCCATGCATCTGCTCATATGTTGAGTATAAAACAATTAAATGCCATGAAACGTGAAGTGTTAGAACGACATATGAAAATGATCATTTTGTTGCCTAACGTCCAAAAAGAAAAACACAAATTAGCCGGACATTATCGAGCAATTATAACGGTACAACGGACATTAATTAGTATTACTGAACAGCTCATTGAAACCCATTGGAGTTCTGACATTAGTCGGCGTCAATTATTAGCTCAAGCCGATTTAAAATTATACCAGCAGCAGATTATTACCATTTTAAATCAAATCGAACAGGCATCGCTTAATCGTAGCAGTTTAGCAAATATTGATGCCTTACCTGATATCGACCTTCTACCAAAAATGGCAACAGAAATAAGCCCTGATGATGCGGCAAATGCATTAGGAATTTATGGCTATTTTTGGCTTACACGCCAATTTATCAGCCAACTTGATGCACTTATTATTCAATTACGAAGTCTTAACTCATAAACGCGGCAGTCACAAAGGCTAACAGGTACTACTGATACTAAAGCTAAAGATAAAGCTACTGACTCTAAAAAATAACTAACCAGCGCAATTACGGTAATAACGCTGGTTGGTATTATCAGCAGATAACTGAGGTTATTTCATGATCATGCAACCATCGCTGTAAACGCGGCGATTGTTCAATTGAACGACAGTAAATATCGCAATCTTTAGCTGTACTCCCTACCACTGCAAATAGCATTTTAAGCAGCTGGATTACAGCATCATTTTGAGTATCAATGCGGTAATTAAGGCTCGAGTTATCAAAATCTTGTCCAAGCGCAAATTGTGCCAGTTGTTCCACGTCCACGACAAAACCATCAAAATAATGAATAAAAGTCTCTGCTAATAATGCATTTGCTGGCACACAACATAGCATGTGTACTTTTAACCCATTAGCACCACGGCATAATCCTTGTTCAGCCAAGAGATCAATCATAGTCGCCGCTTCACTAAATGTCCGTACAAACGGCACTACTAATTCAATGTTTTCTCCGCCTAAGGTTGCACGCGCACGTTTAATCGCTTCACATTGCAGTGAAAAGCTTGGTTTGTAATTTACATCAGCAAAAAAACTCGCACCGCGTAACCCTAATTGTGGATTAACTTCTACGGTTTCTAATTCAGCCCCTAATAATTGCTGGCGCGCATTTGAATCAGCACCAATAAGTTGCACTTTTAAAGGCGCAGTACCTTGTTGTCTTGCAGCTGACACTAATAGCTCGGTCAGCATTGAGACATAATACTCAGCCAAAGCTACTGTTTGTTGGCCGTATTGGTCTGCTATTTTTTGTTGCAATGCCTGTTGGGTAACTTCAGATAGCATGCTTTGCTGAGCAAAAACTAACGGATGAATACCTATCGAAGTTGCAATAAGATCATCTAATGAGACCAGCCCTATTCCTTGATTGCTGATCGTGGTTAATTGTTGGGCATTACGCAATACGGCTGTTGTTGCGAGTATTAATTGTGTTTGTGTTGTCATACACCACCTGTACGTCCATGTTAAAAAGACTGATATCTATATATATCAATCCATTAAATAACTCTCTATTGACCTTACTGCGAGTTTAATGGACACGCAAGCGTAAAACGTTATTTGATAACAATTATTCAACCTTATGATCATATGCTATTCGTTTTATTAGTTGAATAATTGCATGCAAAATCACCATTTTCAGTCTCAATATCCACAGTTAGTCATTAAAAACCTATTTGTTATCACAAGTTTGGTTTATTCCAACGCTAATTTGGGCTATCTTAACGGGGTTATTACAGAGATACCAAGGTAGGCAAACTATTATGCCAATGAAAACAGATGAACTTCGCACAATGAGTCTCGGCCTAATGCCGACACCTGCAGAAGTAGAAATAGCCTCACCAATGACAGATGCCATTGCTGCGCATGTTGATAACGCACGTAAGCAAGTTGAAGCTATCCTAGCGGGTAATGATTCGCGTCTATTGGTGATCGTTGGGCCATGTTCAATTCATGACACCGATGCTGCTATTGATTATGCGAAGCGCCTTGTTGCTGTACAAGAAACATATAAAGACCAACTCTTCATCGTTATGCGCACCTATTTTGAAAAGCCGCGTACCGTTGTGGGTTGGAAAGGCCTTGTCTCAGATCCTCATCTAGATGGCAGCCTTGATCTTGCGGCTGGCTTACATAAAGCACGTAAGTTATTAATCGATATTAATGCGTTAGGGCTACCTACTGCGACTGAGTTTTTAGATATGATCACTGGGCAATATATTGCCGATCTTATTACGTGGGGAGCCATTGGCGCTCGTACCACTGAATCTCAGATCCACCGTGAAATGGCATCAGCATTATCGTGCCCTGTTGGCTTTAAAAATGGTACTGATGGTAATATTAAAATTGCTATCGACGCTATTCGAGCCACTCGTGCATCACATTTATTCTGTTCGCCGAATAAAAATGGTCAAATGACGATTTATCGTACTTCTGGTAATCCATATGGTCACATTATTCTTCGTGGCGGAAAAATGCCCAATTACCATGCACAAGATATTGCGACAGCGTGCGCTGCTTTAACTGAATTTGAATTAGCTCCCAAGTTAATCGTTGATTTCAGTCACGGTAATTGCCAAAAGCAACATCAACGTCAATTAGATGTTGCTGCTGACATATGTGAGCAAATTCGCAATGGTAGCCAATCTATTGCTGGCATTATGGCTGAGAGCTTTATTGAAGAAGGCAATCAAGCGGTGATCAGCGGTCAAGAAAAACAACTTGTTTACGGCAAATCGATTACTGATCCATGCATTAATTGGCGTGATACTTTAGTGATGCTCGATATGCTGGCTGGTGCTGTCAAAGACGCCAACGCGTAATCTTTAGCTACACATCTTAATACAATAAAGGAGTAACAATAGATTGTTGCTCCTTTATTCGTATCTAATTAACGGTATAATGTACGTGTTAATTTATAACGGGATATATTTCCCACATTCAGGTTAGAGGCCAATAACATGCCATGTTTTGATATTATTTCCGAAGTCGATACCGTAGAAATCAAAAATGCGGTAGAGAATTCAATCCGAGAAATTAGCACTCGCTTTGATTTCCGTGGTGTTGAAGCCAGCGTAGAATTAAACAAAGAAATCGTAAAAATCACTTCAGAATCTGAATTTCAACTTGATCAGATTGTAGCAATTTTACGTGGTAACCTTGCACGACGTGGCGTTGATGCTAATGCACTTGAGCGTAAGGCTATTAATTTCTCAGGTAAAACTGCATCACAGAATATTGAATTTAAGCAAGGTGTTGAAACCACTAATGCTAAGAAACTGGTTAAAGCGATTAAAGACGCTAAATTAAAAGTTCAAGTTGCTATTCAAGGTGAAAAGTTACGTGTAACGGCTAAAAAGCGTGATGATCTTCAAGCAACAATGGCACTTGTTCGTGCACAAGATCTCGGTCAACCGTTCCAATTTGATAACTTCCGTGACTAATTACGGTTAAGTTCATAAGGGAGGCGTATTTGCGCTTCCTTTTTTTTGATTTGAATATTCAAATATTTTTTAATAAACTTAAAAATAATAATAATATTTAAACTGATATTATTAAATATATACTTTACTGTTATACTAAAATACGTCATACAAATACGAAATCACACACAAAACAAACAATAGCACCGCAAACAAACTCACCTTAAATAATACCAATACAACATTGCCAACACCCCATTTACAACCTCGAATACTTTTTAAGCAAACAAATTTTTTTTAATTGCAAAAATTGTTGCGCGTCATGCTTATACCCTATAATCCACCCACTTCAATAATGGTTAATTATTTTTCATTCTCTGTGGCTAACAACATAGGATAAAGAGCAACAACAACGATAACTAGCACGGATATGCTTATACGATCACGGAACGTTCCCTCTTTTCGCTTGTTGTACAGCTCTATTTATTCAATTCAGATTGACTGAAAAGAAAATAAAGGAGATGTCCATAATGGGCACCGCACAACAACAAAAAACAACTGCAACAACCGCTGACAAAACTCAAAAGCTCGGCTGGCGTAAAAGTGATACTGTATGGATGCTCGGTTTATATGGTACAGCAGTTGGTGCTGGCACTTTATTTTTACCTATAAATGCAGGTGTCGGTGGCTTAATTCCGCTTATCGTAATGATGATCTTAGCATTGCCAATGACCTTTTTTGCTCACCGCGCTATGATGCGTTTTGTGCTATCAAGTGCTAACCCTGGTGCCGATATCACAGATGTAGTTGAAGAGCACTTTGGTAAAAATATGGGCAAGATTATCACTCTGCTATATTTCTTTGCTATCTACCCTATTTTACTTGTTTATAGTGTTGCTTTAACCAATACCGTTGAAAGCTTTATGAAATTTCAATTAGGTATTGAACCACCAGCACGCGCTGTTTTAGCATTGATTCTTATCGTTGCTCTAATGGCTATTGTTCGTCTTGGTGAGCAATTAATTGTCAAAGCAATGAGTATCTTAGTGTTCCCTTTTGTTGCTGTATTATTGATGTTAGCGCTATACCTAGTGCCACATTGGAACGGAGCTATTTTCGCTAATATTATTCCACAAAGCGGAAATACTACGAGCATAATAATGGCGGTATGGTTGATCTTACCTGTAATGGTTTTTTCCTTTAACCATTCACCGGTGATTTCTTCATTTGCAGTAGCGAAAGAAAAAGAATATGGCGTTAATGCTGAGCGTCAAGGCTCACGTATTTTATTACGAGCCCATATTATGATGGTTATTACGGTAATGTTTTTTGTGTGTAGCTGTGTATTAAGCTTAACACCTGCCAACCTTATCGAAGCAAAAGCACAAAACGTATCGATTTTAACGTATCTTGCTAACCATTTTGACACGCCAGTTATCGCTTATGCTGCACCTATTGTCGCTATTATTGCAATAACAAAATCTTTCTTGGGCCACTATTTAGGCGCAAGTGAAGGCCTAAATGGTATCGTCCATAAAGTCGCACGTGATAATAACAAGACTATTTCAAATAAAGCGCTTAATCGTTTCACGGCTTTATTTATGCTAACCACAACTTGGGCTGTAGCAACACTAAACCCAAGTATTTTAGGTATGATTGAAAACTTAGGCGGGCCAATTATTGCAATGTTGCTATTTATTATGCCAATGTATGCAATAAAGAAAGTGCCAGCTATGAAAAAATATTCAGGGACAATCAGTAATATATTCGTAACTGTTATTGGTTTAATGTCTATCTCGGCTATTTTTTATTCTCTAATACAGTAAATAAAAATTATATATGACCTAAAAAAGGCTACCTAGTAGCCTTTTTCTTTATTTAAAACAAAATACTATCATCTATTATCACCTCCACCTCACTAACCATCATCACAAGCACTTTACAGCAACCATACACTACCATGACATTTTATACCGCTATATTGCTTACATTGTTGCTCAAATTACATTCGACGGCTAAACAATGAAAGCATTACTGTTAATACCTATTACAACTTTATTTTGCCATGCCGCCTATGCCACACATATTAATAATCAACCAATTGAAGAGAAATCTTCTGATTTTAACGGCTCGGCAAAATTAGGCTTTATTTACGCTAAAACGACAAATACTTCGATGTCGATGAATTCTGCCGCCTCGTTGAAGCACACAACAAACGATTGGAGCAACAAGCTTAAGTTTAGTTCTTATTATACGGATTCAACCAAAGAAGAAGATGGTGTGAATAAATATAGCGTTGCGCTGGATACTCGCTATATGATTAATTCACATAAATTTACTTACTTACGTAATGAATATAACCATAATCAATTTGAAACCTATCGTCATGAATATATCATTGCGACAGGTTTAGGTTATAAAGTTTATGATACCAAAACGACCAAGTTAACGGTCGGTGGTGGTCCAGGTTTCCGTTATAGTAAACGTCAACTCAATGATCCTGAGCATCCAAATCAAATTGAACGTAATATCATTGCTAATGCCTTCTTAAATGCAGAAAAGAAAATTACATCAACATTAACAGTAGGTGCAAATAGCAGTATTGACTACGGTGTTTCAAATACCAACTACTCTATTGATGGTTATATTAAAAACAAACTGATTGGCGACATTTCATTATTGCTCGATTCTCAATATATTTATAATACCGAAGTGGCTTCTGATAAAAGCCATTCCGAAATTTATAGTACCGTCAGCTTAACCTATGACTTTTAGTTTTAATAAAGAAACCGAGCACTAAGCTCGGTTTCTTGTTTTAAAGCATAACTAATATACTCATAATTAACTTTAATTAATGAT
Organism: Photobacterium andalusiense; assembly: GCF_900185625.1. Taxonomy (GTDB): domain Bacteria; phylum Pseudomonadota; class Gammaproteobacteria; order Enterobacterales; family Vibrionaceae; genus Photobacterium; species Photobacterium aquimaris. The sequence goes on along the minus strand of NZ_FYAJ01000001.1, from coordinate 650,231 downwards.
ATAAGCTCGCTTCACCCTCTGGACGCGTTTTAAAACGTCGATGCAGCCACATATATTGACTCGGTGCCGCCATAATTGAATGTTCGACCGCTTTATTGATATAAGCCGCCGCAGCTTGAGGAGCTTTATGAGGAAACTCAATTAATGGTGGAAATATTTTCAATGTATATTGACCACTATCATTATTACGAATCATGGCAAAAGGTAATGGCACAGCACCAGATGCATCAACTAATAAACTTGTCCCTGTCGTTGTACACGCATCTTTAACTGCAAATAAAGGTGCAAAAGTTGAATTTCGACCTTGGCCATAATCTTGATCTGGGGCGTACCATAAGATCTCTCCTTCTTTGAGACCTTTAAGCATGCCTTTTACATTTTTACGATCAAGCATATATTTGTTGGAGCGTATACGACCCTTAAACTGGAAATAATCAAAACAAGGGTTATTATTCGGCCTGTATACACCAACACCTGGTCTTTTCAAACCAAAAGCACGCGCACCTAATTCTAAATTCATCGAATGAACTGCAATAAGAAGAATACCTTTTCCTTGTTGCTGTAATTGGTCTACATGCTCTAGTCCTTCAACCTTAACGTGTCTTTCTACACGAATATCAGGCCAAAACCACGCCATTGCCGTTTCAAATAACGCTAATCCAGTGTTATCTATATTTTGTGCAATTAACCGCTGTTGTTCTTTTATTGATAAATCAGGAAAACATAACGCTATATTTTGCTTAATTGTTTCATGTCGACTCGACATCACTTTCATTGCTAATCGACCGACACCTTGCCCTAAGCGAAATTGGATAAAGTACGGCAGCCAACTTAGTAAGTACATCACCCCCATTAATATTAATACAGACCAATATCGTGGGTGTAATAATGCTCTTCTAAATGTCGGTTCAGTAAATTTACGCATAACAAAGCACAAGATTCCTCAGTTAATATGATTAAAGAGCCTAGGCTACAGACTCTTCAAAAGCATTCATAAGACTAATACTATCGCCATAGTAGATGATGTAGTTTATTGAATGCAAGTTAATACCTTATAGCCATGGGTATTATACAGCGCCGATTAAGTTTAGTTATTATTAGGTTAATAAATCCAATTTAATTACTGATTTTCGGCCAAAAAAAAGCTCATCGACAAAGATGAGCTTAACAATATCAGCAACCTTTATTTAATTAATAAAAGCTTGGTTGTCCTTCTGGACGCGTTTTAAAACGACGATGTAACCACATGTACTGGCTAGGTGCAGCCATTATTGACTTTTCAACAATTTTATTTATAAAAACAGCAGCAGCGTCAGGATCTTTATTTGGGAAACCTTCAACGGGCTCACAAATTGTTAACGTATAATGGCCTGAATCATCATCTCGTACCATAGTAAATGGCACCACGGCGCAGTCAGTTGCATCAACCAATAAGCTGGTACCTGTTGTTGTGCACGCTTGTTCTACTGCAAATAATGGCGCAAATGTTGAGCGTCTTAGACCATAATCATGATCAGGGGCATACCACACTCGCTCACCCGTTTTCAGTGCGCGCAGCATACCTTTAACGTCTTTACGATCTATTAAAGTACGGTTAGATCGTGAGCGTCCTTGATATTGAAAGTAATCAAAACACGGATTATTATTAGCACGATAAACACCCATCCCTGTTTTTTTAATACCAAACGCACGCGCACCAAGTTCAAGATTCATTGAGTGTACAGCAACCATTAACGCGCCTTTACCTTCACGTTCGAGTTGCTCCATGTGCTCCATGCCTTTAATAGTAACATGACGACACACTCGCTCGTCAGACCAAAACCATGCCATACCGGTTTCAAATAAAGCTAATCCTGAGTTATCAATATTTTCCTTTACTAAACGGTCACGTTCACTTGTCGTCATTGACGGAAAACACAATTCAAGATTGCGAGAAATAGTATGACGACGCTTTTTCATTAATTTAATCGCTAAACGGCCAATATGTTTTCCTAAAAAAAACTGCGCACGGTAAGGCAATAGACTAAGAGAATACATGAGTGCCATTAACATTAGTGTCCCCCAATAGCGAGGATGCAGTAATGAATAGGAAAAAACAGGAATATGCTTAGAGCTCATACGATATTATAGCCTTGGGTTTTAATGATTTACTAAAAAAACATGATAATTGAATGCCGCTATAATAGTCCTTTCGCATCTGAGTAAAAAGCAAAACTATGTTTTTTATTGTCAAAATTAGGATAATGCTGAATTTTGTAATTAAAAATATAAAATAATGTTACATAACAATGAGTTGAAAACTTACATTTGCTATTAATCATTATTATTAATCTGCTCAATTTAAATACTTTTTTGTTCCGTCCTAAAGATATTGTTCAGTAACAACATAACCTATGACCCATGACTTATTCAGCAATAGACACTTCAATAATAATGTCTAAATAGAAGCACTATCATACTGCATTGCAAATAGATAAATTCAACTTTTCAATTCATCTTTTCATACACAACAACTCAACATGCTGATTTATATAAATAAAATTATTGGCACAATTACTGCAAATTTATTAACAATTACAATGTTATTTTATTAGGTGTCAAATATGGAATTACGTCAATTAGAGATAGGTAATGATACGCTGGTGTTATCAATCAATGGCGATATGGATGCTGCCGGATGTCAAAATATACAATCAACCATTGATGATGTCATTAGTAAACCACAATCACATATTGATGTAGACATGGAAAATGTCGCCTTTTTAGACTCATCAGGCATTGGAGCTTTAGTTTATCTCTATAAACGACTCACAGAAAAGCAACATAGCATGCAAATAAAAAATGCACATGGGCAACCGCTTTCATTGCTAAAATTACTAAGAATTGAGAATGCTATTCCTGTTAATGAACATAGTGACTAGCACTGCTCTTATCATGGAGGTGATCACGCTATGGAATTAAGAATCTTAAAGCATAATTTAAAGTCACTATTAGTTATTAACTTACTTTTATTATCAGGCTGTACCCCTTTTGCTGAACATGGACGTGGCGGCGGAGCTAATAATTATTTAAATACGCGTTCAACGACACTTGATCATCTTCCACCATTAGGCCCTGAAGATGGTTTACAGTTTGAGTGGGTACTCGTTGCTCGACATCTTGATATGCTCATCGCAGATCAGGCGCAATGGTGTTTTCCTGCAACCGTCCTTCAAGCCCAACGAAATGAATCTCGTATTGCCAGTGAGCTTGTTGGAGGATTAGAAGTAGATGCAACTAATAGTCTGATTATTCAACGTAATTTGTTACAACGGTTAGAACACCAAACAAAAGATGCCAAGCAACAACATAAATGCAAACCACCAAGAAACAGCACTATTGAACCTGAAGATATCATCTTTGCCAAAGAGATTTACAACTTACTCAATAGCGCTAATCAATTTACTTTTAACTCCGTAGAACTCAATCCTAACTATATTATTAACCTATCTGTAGCCTCTCAATTATTGGCAAAAAATACTGATTATAAAATTTTAATTACGGGTCATAGCGATGTTTTTGCTGCTGATATGCCAGACAATAATCTTGCTCGTCAGCGAGCTGAGCAAATAAAGCGCTATCTCAGTATTTTTGGGCTCAACCCAAACCGTATTCATATTGAAGCGATTAATTCTCGCCCTTCTTTAGTATCAATACCGCAACCAAGCGAGCATTTAAGTAATCGGCGTGTAACTATCGAATTAATGCATATTGATCAAAATCTCACACTTAATCACTTATCAGAGAGGTAATTACAATGCATCTCTTTAAGCATATTTTATTCTGTCTGTATTTCATGGCCTTATTGAGTCAATACGCGCATGCAGAATCAACCAATAAAGTAGTGCGTGTTGGCGATGTTATTACCATTATTTTACCTGGAGAAGAATCACTCAATAAGACATTCCAAGTCAATAAACAAGGACGGATCATTTTACCGGAAGTCGGGCCGCTCACAATTGTAGGAAAAACCGAAAAACAGATGGTAGCAATGATTACAATGAGCTTAAAAAGCGTAATGCAAGATCTAAGTCACTTACGGGTTTTTATTAGCAAACGCCAACTTATTATTAATATTCAAGGTTATGTTAATCAGCCAGGGGAATATATAATATCCGATACCGACTCGGTACAGCTGGCACTTTATGCTGCTGGCGGATTACGGCCAGGGGCTCAGCTCAATCGCTTACAACTACGCCGTGGCGATGAAATAACAACATTTAATTATAAATCGTTTTTAGACTCTGGTGATCTATCAAAATTACCGACCCTGCAGTCCCTCGATACTCTGTTTATTCCAGCATCAGCAATGATAGGTAATATTGAACAAGAATTTGATACAGCTAAATTAGCACAAGCTGGTGATGCTGCTGATGATAAAAACGCTGTCAAAGTATTTGGTGAAGTTCACGAACCTGGTACGTTTTCCTATAATGAGGGGGCCTCTATCGTGCATGTTTTAATGCGTGCAGGTGGCGTAACTCGTTATGCGACTGTTGAGCAAATCAGAGTTATTTCTAATAATGAACCACGTACTTTTAACCTAAAAAAATACTTAGACTCAGGTAACGAAACTTTACTACCCAAGCTGTATCCCGGTTCAACCATCTTTATTCCGAAACAACAAGAAGAGATTAAATTTGGTGCCAATATTGTCTACGTAATGGGAGAAGTCGCAGAACCCGGCGCATATGAAGGTAAAAAAGGCGCAAGTTTCATGAGTATTCTGGCTAATGCTGGCGGTCCAACACGGTTTGCAGAATCTCGCCAAATTCGCGTTATCAAATCTGACGGTAAAGTGATTAATTTTGACCTATCGGGGTACACCGAAGGCACTAATTACCAATCACCTCCACCCGTTGAGTCTGGTGATGCTATTTTCGTTCCTGAAAAAACAGATATGAATGAGAAGTCATGGTTAAAAATAGCACCTCATCGTGCTGTACGTGTGCTTGGTGAAGTCGAAGATCCTGGACGCATAGAGTGGTCTGATGAAATGTCATTTCTTGACTTACTCGCCCATGTCGGTGGGCCAACTGTACGAGCAGATACCGCGAACATTGAAGTTGTCACACCAGATGCAAATGGCAGAAACCAGGTTTATATCTTTGACCTTGATAGCTTTATGCTTGAAGGCAAAGCTGAATCAACACTCCCAGTCATTCGTGCAGGAGCCACCATAAGAGTGCGTGATCTGCCTCTTGATCCTACTGATAATAAATCCCAATGGGTACGCCAAACATCAGACAGCTCTATTTACGTTTTTGGACAAGTTAACTCAGGTGGTCGTTATCGCTTTACTAATAATCTCCATTTTTTAGATATCCTTGCTGCAGCTGATGGCCCTACAATCAATGCCGATTTGCACAATATTCGAATTACTCACCGTAATCAAAAATATTCAAAAGTATCAAAGTTAGATCTCGCTCTTTATTTTGAGACTGGCGACGAATCATTATTACCTATAGTAAAAACAGGTGATTCTATTTATATTCCAGAAAAAGATCGCACTTGGATCGATGAAACTACTGAGTCAACGATCCGTATGTTAGGCGCGGTCCATAAACCTGGACGCTATCGCTATAATGATTCAATGACCATACTTGATATATTAGCTAAAGCCGGTGGGACAACAGACTATGCTTACCCTGAGAAGATCAGTATTATTAATAACTCCCGTCATCAGGGTCAAGCACGCACCTTTGATTTGATTAAATTTAGTCGCACTGGTGATTATCGGCTACTACCAGCACTTAGAGCTGGAGATACTGTTTATGTACCAAACAAAGATGAAAGTATTCTTGCTAATATTCGTCTTGGTTTCAAAGATATATTCCAAGTACTAGCAACAATTGCTCTCATTGGAGCGTTGTAATGAAGATCCCTTCATACCAAATGGAAATTGAGGATATTTTTCTGTTCTTAGAGCAAAAAAAATATCATTCAATTTGTATTACTTCTAGTAATCCGCGAGAGGGAGTGACTTCTATTGCACAAGCAATTACTGAGCGGCATTTATTAGCGGGTTACCGTACCTTGCTTGTTGATCTGAACTTTCAAAATCCAAGTTTAATTCCATTAACTGAACTAATAAATAAATCAAATATAGACCAGCATTTAGACTCATATTTAACCTATGATGCCCATAATAAAGTCGGCCTATTAGGCACCTCACTGATGAACAACAAAGCTCATATTATTGAATTACGTCAACCTCATAACTTAAAACTTAAAATTGCTGCATGGTTATTGGAATTTGATAAGATCATTATAGATGCATCCCCGCTTTCTCAATCCACATTACATAATATTCCTGCACATACGGTTGCAAGTTGCTGTGATGGTACTATTCTTATCGTACTTTCTGGTCAAACACAGCAAAATGAAATCAAAGATGCAATAGAAAAACTAACAGCATACAATGCTCATCTGATTGGATTAGTATTTAATGATAAACTTCAACCACATATTAAAGATGAAATTTGTCGTGAGATTATTCGTTGCACTTTTCTACCAGAAACAATAACCACCAAACTCATCCACTTTATACAACACAATCGGTTCTTATCTATTTTGGTGTAAAATGAAAAATTCCATTCTTCTTTTTAAAAGTACTCAACCTTCGACATTAGAATCGGTTAGAATATTACGCCAATCATTATCAAAAGTCCTTGACCATCTTGATATTAAAGCAGATATAAAACAATATTGCCTGCTATGTTGCTCTGAATGGTGCACGAATATTATTCATCACTCAACCCCTTTAAGTAATGATATTACGGTTAGTTTTAGAAAAGCTAAAAAAAAATGGTTATTAATTATCAAAGATTCAGGTGGAATATGGAATCCTCTTTCTCAACAGACAACCTTCAATATTAATACAAATATATTAAAAGGTAGTGGCTATGGACTTCATATAATCAATACGCTTGCTGATGAAACCTATTATCAATCATTACCTTCACACAATATTTTTACCATTGTTTGGGAACGTGATACCCACCGTATAAAACCTCATATATTATTAGTTGAAGATCAAAAATCACAAAGAGAACTTTTTTATTCCTATATAAAAGACATATTTACAGTCAGTTTAGTGAATAATGGTAAGCAAGCATTAGCCTTTTTAAAAAATGAACCGGTTGACTTAATTATTTCCGATATTAAAATGCCAAAAATGAATGGCATAGAATTACGGCAAGAACTAGAGAAAATAAAAATCTTTTCCATTCCTTTTATTTTTTTATCTCATTCTGAAGATGAAACTATACTTAATGATGCAGTCAATCTAGGTATTGATGACTATTTAAAAAAACCGATTAAGAAAGAACAATTGCTTAATTCAATACACCGTGTGTTAGCGCGTTTCAATCAGGTTTTCCATGCAATATCACAACAGGTTAATCAAAAAATCACTGATACTTTACTACCTCAAATTAATTTAAATTCAAAACATTGGCAGCTTGCTTTTCAACAACGTAATACCGGCCGTGGAGGTGGTGATTTTGTACTATCAACCCGTAACAACGGTGTCATACAATTACTCATTGCTGATGTGATGGGCCATGATGAAAGTGCAAAATTCTTTTCATATGCTTATGCTGGGTATATTCGTGGATTGATGCAAAATACAAACCTCACCCAACCGGCATTATTATTGACTAAATTATCTAATAATGCTTATAAAGATCAATTACTTTCACAAACAATGATAACGGGTTGCTGCCTTAGCTTTATTAATTCAAATACGATTATATTAAGCTGTGCTGGGCACCCTTACCCAATGCATATTCATCATAAAAGGCTCTATCCAGTTAAAGTTGAAGGCACATTACCCGGACTATTACCCCACACTGAATATGAAACTTCATCTATTACTTTAAAAAAAAATGAACGGCTTATTTTATTAACAGATGGTTTATTTGAATCTGGTAATACTATTACCGAACGTGAAACTTTAGAACGAGCAATAAAAAAACATTTGGTTATAACCGCTAATTTGCCACTAAATGTTGCACTCGATAAGATAATGCAAGTTTTTGACTCTTTAGCAGGCACTCCACCTAATGATGATGCTTTATTATTAATAATTGAAAAAAAATAATCGCCAACATTGATATTTAAAAGAATATTTTATTATATACCTTTCATTTAGAATCAACTTTGACTATAAAATCAGTATATTATCGTATTATTAACCAAGCATTTAAAAAACAGCTATAATAAAGATTACGGTAAGTATTAGCATATTATAGTGTGTTAAATTATCATTTAATTATCCCTGTTAGTGCTTTTTACTTTCGATAATATTTTATTACTAATCGTATAATTTTGGATAAAAATAACACTAAAATTAACAATAAATAAAAATTAGTCGTTAAATTTCTCTATAAACAGGATGTTATTATGCTACAAAAAGTACTTTTAGTAGAAGACTCAACATCATTAGCGATTCTCTATAAGCAATATGTAAAAGATGAGCCCTACGAATTCTTTCATGTTACTACAGGTGAAGATGCTAAAAATTTTATCGTCAAAAATCCACCTCAACTGATCATTTTAGACCTCAAACTTCCAGATATATCAGGTGCAGAGATCTTACAATGGATTCGAGAGCAAAAGATTCCAACGGCAGTGATCATTGCAACCGCCCATGGCACGATTGATATCGCTGTCACGCTTATTCAAAGTGGGGCTAATGATTTCTTAGAAAAACCCATTCAAGCAGACCGGCTTAAAACCTCAATTAAAAACCATTTGGCGCACAACAAACTTGAAGGGTTAGTCGAAGATATTCAAAATGACTTTAATCGTAATAAATATCAAGGGTTTATAGGTTCTAGTTTACCAATGCAGGCTGTCTATAAAATAATTGATGCCGTTGCACCGACTAACGCCAGTGTTTTTATTTCAGGAGAAAGTGGTACTGGTAAAGAAGTCTGCGCAGAAGCCATTCATTATAAAAGTCAGCGTTATAATAAGCCATTTGTAGCGATTAACTGTGGCGCGATCCCTCGTGATTTAATGGAAAGTGAAATTTTTGGCCACTTAAAAGGGGCTTTCACTGGCGCAACAACAGATCGAAAAGGCGCTGCCATGCTGGCAAACGGAGGCACACTTTTTTTAGACGAATTGTGTGAAATGGAATTAGATATGCAAAAAAAATTACTCCGTTTTCTGCAAACTGGACGCTTTACGCCGCTTGGTGGCAGTAAAGAAATCTCAACAGATATTCGCATAATTTGTGCAACCAATCGTGATCCGCTAATTGAACTTAACGAAAAACGGTTTCGTGAAGATCTCTATTATCGTGTCAATGTGGTTCCGATTCAAATGCCACCACTACGTGATAGAGGGACTGATATTCTTGATATCGCCCGTTACTTTTTAAAGAAATTTGCAAAACAAGATCATAAAAAATTCACTGCGATCAAACGTAATGTCGAATTAAAACTCAGCCATTATTCATGGCCTGGTAATGTACGCCAATTACAAAATATTATTCGTAATATTGTTGTGCTTCACAATGATACCCATATTTTAATGGAGCATCTTCCTGAACCAATTAATAGCTTTAAAACGAGTATTAAAAATACTGAAAAACAACATATAAAAGCAAGCAATATTACACCTATCAAACCAATTACAAATACAGGACCAACATTACCGACGATGACAACATCAGACAATAGCACCAATGCTAAGAAAAAAATCAATACTCACCTAATTCGGCCAATGGCAGATATTGAGCGTGAAGTCATTGAGAATGCTATTGATTATTGCGAAGGGAATGTACTAAATGCTGCAGTTCTACTTGAGTTAAGCCCATCGACGTTATACAGAAAAAAACAAGTTTGGGATACCTATGAAGAGTCAGACTAAGTCTCTACGCATTTGGCTAGTGATTGATAGCAAAGATGTCGGAGGGATTGAATCGCATATTCTACAATTAGCTCAAGGTCTTAAGTTGATGCAACATGACATTACTATCCTTTTTCTATGTCGTTATCACAAACAGCACCCTTTGCTCCCCTTATGTGACAACAACTATATAAATTATCAGTTTTTATCTGGTTCAATAGGCTCATTACTGCAACATACTTTAAAAAATCCTCCTAATGTCATTCATTCTCATGGCTATAAAGCTGCTATTTATTGTCGGTTAATACGGTTAACCCTGTTGCTTTCTTCTCTTAATATACGATTTATTAATACTTTCCATGCAGGCGAAATCCCCACAGGGAAAGTAAGATTATATGATGCAATTGATCGCTGGAGTGCTTGTCTAAATCATGTCAATTTAGCGGTAAGTGATGCTATAAAACACCGTATCCCGTTTAAAACAGAGCTCATCAATAACTTTATTGATACCGATGCACTTACCCTTTCTCATGGCCAACAAATCGCTTTTGTTGGCCGTTTAAGTAACGAAAAAGCCCCAGATCGATTTGTCGAACTTGCGCGGCGCTTACCGCAATTTAGTTTTCATATTTATGGTGATGGCCCTTTAGATACCATTTTACGTCAACAAGCACCAACAAACTTACGATTTCATGGCCAACAACAATCAATGGATCCTATATGGCAACAAATTGGTTTATTAGTCATTTGTTCTCGCTATGAAGGCTTACCTATGGTTGCTCTTGAGGCTATGGGACGTGGTATTCCACTTATTTCTACCCCTGTTGGGAATATCCACCAGCTCATTCAATCTGATATTAATGGTTGGATTATTGAACCACCTCAACTAGCCGCAGCCATTACTCACTGGTCTCAACTAAGCAAATCACATCGAAAACAAATACAACAGATGGCTCAGCGTATGATTAAACAGCATTACTCCGCTCATGTTGTAATACCGCGCTTGCTCTCACTTTATAAGCACTAATTTTATTCTCAATTTAAGAATAAGGTCGAAAGTCACTCGCAATAATAAAAAAAACCATAATTTCAACACACTATAAGATGTAACATTGGCATCCCTTTTGCTTGATTTATATTCATATTAGTGAATTTATATCAATATACGAGAGGATCTCATGACTCACGATCACCACATCTTTGTTTTTGACCCTATTTGCTATGCTGGCGGTTCTAAATTCGCTACTCGTGAAGTATTAAAACTTATTAACTCACGTAAAAATCGCTTAACCATCTTAACCTCAGATCCTCGATCATGGCCAATAGCGCAAGCCAATATAATATCGCTATCTTATCCATCATGGTTGTCTATTAGCGATGTCGGCAATGGCTATTGGTTAAGACAGATCTATTTTTGTTGGTGGATTCTATATAGCCGCTATCTCTATGGTTCAATACAGATTGCTGTTGGTGCATCTTGCCCTGGTAACGATATGCCGATTTACTTGTTAAAGTGGTTACTAAAATACAAAGTTGCCCAATTTATTCATGGTAATATTAGTATTTCACGTTCATGCGGTTTGTGCTTATATCAAGCTGACAATGTGTTTTATTTGCACAGTGCTTACGCTTCAATTAACGCAGTAATACAACATCGGTGGCGAAAGCTGAAACCCAATATTCGTGACCAAAAATGTCAGCAGTTACTATCATCAAGTCATTTTTTACCGTTTATAAATGGCATCGCAAAAGAACAATCGCCCTCGTTATGTCAGTACCATACACCAACGTTATTTTGGGCTGCTTCATTATTGAAGTGGAAAGGACTTGATTTGTTACTAGAGGTCATAAAAGAAACGCCTATAAATCACCGTTTACCTACAAATATCTGTTACCTTGTACCTCAAAACACCACCCTACCGATTACAGTTGCTCCACAAACGATTGAATCGATCAATTGGCACCAGCAACCTGAGTCAATCGATAGTATTCGTGCACAAAGTAATATATTCATTTCAACAAGTGACAAAGAACCTTTTGGGCTATCTATTTTAGAAGCATTATTTGCTGGTATGTGTGTCATTATTCCCAAAGATGGTGCTTTTTGGGATACCCAATTAACACACCAAAAAAACTGTTTAAAATATATTCCTCATGATCGTCAATCGCTACAACAGCAAATAAATTATATCAGCCATTCCCCTCACCAACTTGCGGTATTAGGTTCTGAAGCCGCGTTGTTGTCACAAAATTACCAAGCAGAAAAATGTTATTCCGATATTATCTCTATCCTTTGTCAACACGCATCAAGAACGCCATAAGTCACCAATATGCATATATGGCCTTTATCGACGCCACTCAAAAATATTGTCCTTTATGGTACTAGTATTGTACTTATGAAAGGGGTGTCACTTATTATACTGCCCTATATTGCGACTCATTTACCACAATCTGAATTAGGCCGTTTAGAGACCCTTACTACCATTGCTGTTATTATCAGTATTATTTTTGGCTTATCTTTACATGAAGCATTATACCGTTTTTCTGGCACTGCAAAAAAAATTCAGCAACATCAAATTACCGCAGATATTTTTATTATTAGCATCATAATTGCTGCAATTGCTTTACCTATTATTTGGATAATATGTCCTCTTTTAAGTCAACTTAACCAATTACAAACCTCATCATTAGAACTTAAACTTTTATTGCTACCTCTTGCCTTTGAAGCCATCGTCATGGTTGTTTTATCAGCATTAAGAATGCAGGAAAAGGCACGACATTTTTTTTATATCACTACCGGCAGAGCCCTACTCCATGCACTGCTAACTATGATCGTTCTGCATTATGGTTTTGGTGTACAAGCTGTTCTCTTAGCCGGATTTATTAGCGCAATATTGCAAACTTTAGTGATCATCTGTTTACAATATAAAGCAAATAAAAAAGCGGGAATTAATTATCATGTCAGTCTTTGTGTAACCAAAAAATATTTGTCTTATTGTTTACCATTGATGTTCAGCGGTTTGATTATATTTGGTCTCAATGGCTTAGAGCGGTGGTTATTAGTATATTATGTTTCATTCAATGATATTGCACTGTACGCCGTTGCTTTTAAATTTGCTTTAATCTTAGTGCTCTTAATGCAGCCATTTGGCATGTGGTGGATGCCAAAACGGTTTGAATATTTATCCAATAATGGCATAAAGATAACCACTCAAATCACTCACATCAGTATTGTCTTACTCTGTAGTCTAACAATCTGCGTATGCTTTTTTTCACCTTTTTTTATTGATATGTTCATGCCCGAAAACTACCATTCAGCAAAAGATCTGGTTGTTATTTTAGTGATCATCTTTGCGATTAGAGAGCTTAACGAGCTGATTAATATGGGGGCATTAATAAAACAAGAAACAAAAAAATTGTTGGTAATTAATACTATTGCAACTGTTATTGGGGTGGTACTCATTCTGATATTAACGCCAATATATAAAATTAATGGTGTACTTGGGGCGTTAATGATTGCACAAAGTATTAGAACATTAACTACCTATTGGTTATCTCAACGCTGTTTTTACTTTCCTTTTGCGATCAAAGAAATTATAGTTTTATTTACAATAACTATTATCTCTACAGTAATAAGTCAACTACAACAAACACTACTATTGCATATATCAAGTGCTGTTTTATCGCTTTCCATTTTATTAAGTTATGCCTTTTGGATTCAGTTAATTAGCTTTCCTATTATAAGTAAATCAAAAAAACTTACAGGAGATAATGATGTTATCTAATCATACTACACCTAAGGCACTATCATCATATTGGCTTATAACATTATTAGTCTCTTTCATTATTGGTATTATATGGTATTTCCTACCTCATCCAATATTGATTATTGCTATTGGTATCATTCCGATTGGCGCGTACTATAGTTTAAATAATCCATTTTTCATTGTATTACTGTTTATTCTATTTTCATTTTTTCGGCTACATGAAGTATTTCCTTTTTTATATGACTTCAAAATCCCTAAATATTTATCAATAATTTCGTTGGCTGCATTTATGTGGCAAATATTGATTCAACGTAATATTCAACTTTTTTGGTGCCGCGAGTTCACATTAATTACCTTATTTTTAATGATTATTATGATCGGTATTGTATTTGCAATAGACCGTCCCCTCGCCTTTGAAAGTTTCAAAAATACCTATTGGAAAATCATTATCATGACATTTGCCATTGCGATTTTAATTCAACGACCACGACAATTGACGCTTACCTTACAATCAATAATTTTCTCTGGAATGGTTGTCGCTATTACTGCTATTTATAATAGAATTGAAGGTATTGGGCTCGTTGAAGGCACACGTACAACAATCGGTCGCGATCTTGGTTCCATGCTTGGTGATCCAAATGATTTAGCATTAGTACTTATGTTCCCGATCTCTTTTTCCATTGCACTACTACTGACACCACAATTATCTTGGCTATATCGTTTATTAGGCCTTATCTCAACTATTCTTTTATTCATTGCAGTAATTATGACCCAAAGCCGTGGCGGACTATTAGGGATCATCGCAGTCTTTGGTATTTACGGCATGCAACGGGTTAAATCAAAACTGTTATTACTTAGTTGTAGTGCCGTTATTGGTATTATGCTATTTGCTTTAGCTGGAATAGCTGATAGAACCTCAGGTGGTAGTGCGGAAACAGGAATTGATGCATCATCAATGGGACGCTTATACGCATGGCAAGCTGCTTTTTATATGGCACTTGAGCATCCTTTATCAGGAGTTGGCCTGAGTAATTTTTATCCTAACTACTTCTTTTTTAGTACTCACTGGGATGGAATTAACCACGCGGTTCATAGTACTTGGTTTTCTGTATTAGCAGAAACAGGCTTTATCGGCTTAACTATTTTTATTAGCCTAATTGTTGTGCTCATTAAAAAGATTAAACTCACCTTGGCAAATCTAACCATTCATAAAAATACGGTCGATCCTATTATTTATGCCAGTGCCCAAGGTGTTTATGCCGGTCTAATTGGCACTATCGTATCAGGCACTTTTCTTACCCAAGGTTTTACCTGGCCAATTTACATTTTAGCGGCATTAGTCATTGCAATTAGCAGTATTGCAAAACAAGCATTATGCAAAATAAATAGCTGATTATTATTCTCAATTTGAGAAATATGTAATCCTTTAAAATAACAAGTTGATTATATTATAAAAAAATTTGGCACAGTCTATGTAAGTATAAAGACTGAATATAAATAAAGGCATAGAGATGGTGTATTTATTTTCTTTTGCTCAATGTAAAAAATGGCTTAAAAATAGTCAGCATCCATTCGCTATGGTTTTGACCCGCTTGATCTCAATAATTCGTTATTTTGAGTTACCTTTACCTAAATGGTGTCAATCAACACTCTATTCTCTACATCAAATTTTAACCACATTATGGTGTTATTTCAGTCATTGCTTTTATTATCTTCCAGTATTTAAAGGTCGTTTGCATCGTTATGGTAAACGAACACTATTAGATAATGGCTTGCCTTTTTTTAGTGGACCGCTCGTTATGAGCATTGGTAATGATTGCCGAATTTCAGGTAAAACCACATTTTCAGGTCGTACTGACTCTATAAATCCAACCCTCACTATTGGCAATAATGTTGATATTGGCTGGCAAACAACGATTACAGTTGGCGATAAAATCATTATTGGTAATAACGTCCGCATTGCAAGTCAAGGTTTCCTATGTGGTTATCCTGGGCACCCTATTGATCCTCATTTACGAGCACAAGGATTAGCAGATCTACCACAACAAATTGGCTCAATTATTCTAGAAGATGATGTTTGGGTATGTACGCGAGTCACTATTCTGGGCAATGTCACCATTGGGAGCAGATCCATTATTGCTACAGGTAGCGTGGTAACACAAAGTTTTCCGCCCGATACCTTAATTGCAGGTAATCCCGCTAAGGCAATAAAAACACTCACCTTTCACTCTTCGTCAGCACACAATGAGGACACATCATGAAACATGATCTCATTGTTTTTGCAGAAGACTGGGGCCAATTACCATCAAGCACTCAACACTTGATCAAGCGTCTCACGCCCAATCGAAAAATCATCTGGATAAATTCTATTGGCTTACGTAAACCACAATTTAGCTTACATGATATAAAACGCATTTATAATAAACTTACCCAACCTAAAACACTGTCGACATTTTCTACGTCAACGGCACCGTTTCAAACCATTACTCTAAAAACTATTCCAGCACCTAAAACTAAATTTGCTCGCTGGATAGCTAAAAAACTCATTTGTTATCAATTAGCACCTATTTTAAAACAAGCCCAGCTACATCAACCTATTTTATGGACATCATTACCGACAGTGGCAGATTTGTGTGGAACGCTCGGTGAATATGGCGTTATATATTATTGTGGTGATGATTTTAATGCATTAACTGGGGTTGACCATGTCACTGTGAGTCAGCATGAAACAAAGTTAGTCGCTAAAGCTAACCTTGTGCTCGCCGCTAGTATGGCGCTATATAACAAGTTCCCTCAGCACAAAACCCGTTATTTACCTCACGGTGTTGATTTTCAGCTATTTAACCATTTCGCTTCTCGTGCACATGATTTACCCAATAATAACCGTCCGACAGCTGGATTTTATGGCAGTTTATCCCATTGGCTCGACTATGATTTACTGAATAATATTATTGCTAATAACCCCGATTGGAATTTTGTTTTCATCGGAAAAAAAACATTCAATAAGCCACCTTTTTTAAATCACAGTAATCTTTATTTACTCGGAGAAAAGCCCCATACAATGCTGCCGCAATATAGTCAGCATTGGCAAGTAAGCCTGTTACCTTTTATTGATAACGCCCAAATAAGATCTTGTAATCCTTTAAAATTATTAGAGTATTTAGCAACAGGTACACCAATAATCAGCACCCCATTCACTGCCGTTATTCCTTATAAATCAGTTGTTAATATTGCTCAAAACGCAACTGAATTTAGTATGAACCTACAATCAATAAAAACAACTTGGCATAATACTAAAACAGTTAACACTATTGAAAAAAACAAACGTTTACAACAAATTGCATTAAGTAAGCAACAAACATGGGATGCAAAAGCACAGCAACTTGAACAATGGCTAGATCTACTATGATTTCATTAAGCCAGCGTTTTTTTATTATATTAACCTCGGCATGGCGACGACGCTATATGATAGTGATCCCTATTATTATCATGCCTTTTATTGGACTGTTCATTGCTAAATTATCACCAAAACTCTATGAGTCGCATACCAGTATGCTGATTCAAGAAACAGCAAAAATGAACCCTTTTTTAGAAGATCTTGCTGTTTCAACAATGTTAAAAGAACGTCTGAGTGCATTACAAACCTTGCTTCACAGTCGCCATATTTTGGGCCTTGTCGCTAAAGAAAGAGGTATTATTCATGCCTCTATGTCACCACAGGCTATTGATAATGCGATTGCTAAATTATCTAAAAGTCTTACTGTTAGAATGGCAGGTAAAGATCTTATCCGTATCGATTATCGTTCAGACAATCCTGAGAATATGAAAACAACATTAGAAACTGTCAGTTACTATTTCATCGAGCAATTATTAGCACCAGAACGATCTTCAATGACTGATTCCAGTAAATTCCTTGCTGAGAATATTGAATTTAGACGTCAAGAACTTGATATCGCAGAAAATGAATTAGTGGATTTCAAAAATAAAGAAAACACTACCCATCCAGAAATGCAAATATCCAGTCTAGATCGTTTAGCAAAACTTAAGCAGCGATTATATGAACGTCAAGCAGAACTTGCTGGTGCAAAAAAGCGTTTAGGCTCGATAGACCTACAATTATCAAAAACCAACCCTGTCATCGGTAAGTTAGAAGAACAAATCATTACTATTCGAGCAGAACTGACATTATTACAGGCTAAATACACCTCGAAACATAGCCAGATTCAAGGCCGATTACGTAATTTAAAGCGCTTACAAAAAGAGCGTGCACGACTACTATCACAAAAACCTGCAGGTTTAAGTACAGAACAACTGTGGGATATTGCCAGCAGTAATAGTGTTAACGATATATCGAAATCACCACCTATTTTATTATCTCAACTTGAAGAATTACAAGAAGCCACAGCAAAGGTTGATTCCTTAGAGGAAGAAACACGAGTATTAAAAATCATCATTTCTGAAATAGAAATTAAAGTCGCCAGTTTTAGTCAAAACGAGAAACAACTCGCACAATTACAACGAGACTTAGCCTCAAAACGAGAATTATATAATGATCTTATCAACCGTTTCGAAATGGCAAAATTAACACGATCATTAGGTGTATTTGAGCAAGAAAAACGTATTAAGGTTATCGACCGCCCTTACACACCTACAAGCCCATCAAACTTACCGTCTTACTTTTTTGCCATTGCTGGCCTTCTTGGAGGAATTGGTTTAGGGACTGGATTAGCTTTTTTAGCTGAAATTTGTGACACCAGTATTCGTCGTAAAGATCAAATAGCAATGTTGAGTACTGTTCCTATATTAAGCCGTATACCAAAACAACCACCCACCACAAACAACAGCCAATAATTTCTCTGCCTTGTATTCAATTTGCTATTAATAGATTCCTATTATATTCATTCTCATTCTGACAATTCTATTCTAAATAAAATAACACATTGAATAAATTACATTTTTTAATGGCACAATCCCTGCATTGTTATCAATGAATCATAAGGAGTGTGTAATGAAAACCATTATTCATGTTGTACAACATTTATCTCCAGGTGGATTAGAAACAATGGTATTAAATATGCTGTCGTTTAGTGATCCTCACTATCGCGTTTTTATTTGCAGCATGGAAGGTACTTCCCAACATATTGTCGCGAGTTGGCGTCAATTACTCCCATTTAAACATCAAATTATTGGCTTGAACAAACCACAAGGCATATCATTATCAACCATTAAAAATCTACATGCAGTTTTTAAAGACAATCAGGCAGATATTGTTCACTCACACCACATTGGTCCTTTACTCTATGCTAGCTGCGCACTTCAACGTCATCAGCACCTAATAAAGCATATTCATACTGAACATGATGCTTGGCACTTAAATAGCTATAAGCACCGCTTTATACATTATATTGCGTTGCTGTTATCCAACCCAACAGTCGTCGCTGATGCCGATTTTGTTTGTCAAAAAATACGTAATATATTTAAGAGCTATCCCATTTATACAATAAAAAATGGTATCAATCCGTCTCGGTTCACCGTCGGTAATAAGCTCCATGCTCGTGATAAACTAGCGCTAGCACTGCCTACAGGTAGTATTGTTATTGGCAATGCTGCCCGCCTAGAAACCGTTAAAGGTCAGCACCATTTAATCGAAGCTTTACAATTATTACCCTCAAGTTTTCATTTATTACTTGCAGGCTCAGGCTCAACGCGCTCTGAGTTACAACAATTAGTACACCAGTATAAACTTGAGCATCGTGTCCACTTTCTCGGCCATATTGATGATATGCCAACGTTTTATCAAGCGCTTGATCTGTTTTGCTTACCCTCTAATAACGAAGGTTTTCCGCTTTCAACTCTTGAAGCTCAAGCCTGTGGTATTCCTTGTATTGCTAATAATGTTGGCGGGGTCAGTGAAACACTAAGTACTGATAGCCTATTAGTTAATGATAATACTGCTATCACGCTATCTGACGCGATTAAATCGATTCCACATCATGGCATTCGTCATGATGCCCGCGACTTCATTCTAAAACATAACCATGCTCAAACAATGACCAAAGCTTATGAACAACTTTACTTCTCAGGAGAAAATATATGACCACCTTTCTCTATATAATGACATCGGTTAGCATCATTGCTGTCATTTATCACCATGCGTTGTATCCGATACTATTAAGTTGGTTTGCTAAACGTCATCCACAAAAACCGCTAGCGCTAACCCCAAGGAAATTTTCAAAAAGCAGTCAAGATTGTACATTACCCACTGTAACTATCATTATTCCAGCCTATAACGAAGCACTGTGGATTGCTGAAAAAATACGTAATATTTCTTACCTTGATTACCCAACCGACAAGCTAAAAGTCATTATTATTTGTGACGGTTGTAGCGATAATACTGTTGAAATTGCCAACAATACTATTCAAGAAGCCTTATGTTCTGATACCCATATTGAAATTTTTCCGCAACTAAAAAATCAAGGCAAAGTTGCTGTCCTTAATCAATTTATACCACAATACGATAGCGATATTATTGCACTTAGCGATGTCTCTGCATTAATTTCCTATGATGCATTATTAATCGCAGCTAAACACTTTGAAAACAGTAAGATAGGAGTCGTAAACGCAACTTATCGATTATTGACACCAAGCTCTGTAGGTGAAAGACAATATTGGGATTATCAAACCAAAATTAAACAACAAGAAGCCACTCTTGGTGATAGTTTAGGCGCACATGGTGCATTTTATCTCTTTAGAAGCGCACTGTTTGTACCTTTGGATGAAGATACGATTAACGATGATTTCATTTTACCGATGAGTATTGTCGAGCAAGGCCACCATGCTATTTATGATCCAACCATTTGCGCAATAGAGCTTGATTATGTAGATCGCCGAGATGATTTCTCTCGCCGTTTACGTATTTCGGCCGGTAATTTTCAACAACTTGTACGCTTATTTGGTTTATTTAATCCTAAATATAAAGGTACTGCTTTTACCTTTCTATCGGGTAAGGGACTTCGCATTACCATGCCTTATTTTATGTTGATGGCATACATTGGATCATGGCTTTTAATTAGCTCACCGTTATTTCTCGTCGCCTTCATTTGCCAGACATTAGGCTATATTGTGAGTCTACTTGGTATCATGCTTCCTAATATATTTTCACATAAGATTTTCCACGTATTAGCCTATCTTGTTGCAGGGCATACAGCGAATTTTATTGGCGGAATAAACTATATTTTCCGTAAATTAATAGGACCATTAAATCGTGTGCATAAATAACATCAAAATGACAATTTTCGGTTCCTCTTGCAAAATACAAAACATTCACATTGATCGATCAACAATGCTCGCTAAACGTATTTTTGATCTTTGCCTAACATTGATGATGTTAATTATTGTTTTACCTTTTTTCCCTTTAATTGCCGCAGCCATTAAACTGAACTCTAAAGGTGATATTTTTTATCGTCAGTTGCGGGTCGGTAAAGCAACAGCGGATAAAATTCATATTTTTGAAATGATAAAATTCAGGAGCATGCAACAAGACGCAGAGAGTCAAACCGGGGCTATTCTTGCTAGCAAAGAAGATCAACGAGTCACCACTGTCGGACGTTTTTTACGCCGCACTCGTATTGATGAATTACCGCAGCTATTTAATGTCTTACGCGGTGATATGTCTTTAGTTGGTCCGCGTCCAGAACGACCTTCTTTTTACCAACAATTAGAGAGTGAAATTCCTTATTTTAGCGAACGAACTTATGGTGTTTTACCCGGCATCACCGGTTTAGCTCAAATAAATCAAGGCTATGACACCTGCATCGATGATGTACGCTCCAAAGTCGGCTTTGATCATAGCTATGCGCTATCGCTTAACTCATTCTCAAGTTGGATAAAAACCGATCTTTATATTCTCATGGTTACAATAAAAGTGGTGTTCTCTAGTCAAGGACAATAACGATAATAAGAATATGTAACAACCCGTAACATAACCTCGTTCAATAGACTTTTTTCCGTATAATCACGCTATCTTTCCTTACTCTGTGGATAATGCATTGGAACTATTGGCTATCGATTTTTTAGGTAAGCCGCTGCGACTTGAAGGCTCAATGGCTGGATGGCAACAATTATTTTGGGACAATACACTTGTTTCTCAAATTGCAGCAGCACCAACCGATACTGATCAATTTATACATCAATTTGAACTGTCAAATAATGAGCAAACCATTCAGTGCCAACTTAATGGCAGCTTAAGTTGGCAGCCGTTTTTAATTCAATATCAAGCCAGCGTCGACCAACAAGTCATAGCACAAGGTGAAAGAAATAATAAAGATATTGAACGCCAGCAACCACAACAGCCAATCAAAGTAGAAAAGAGATTCAGTTTAATTGGGCTAGTTTCTTTAGGGATGAAAGCCCTTAAAAGTGCTAAATTAATTAAAGTTGTATTAGCGTCAGCAAGTTTAGCCGCATATTCATGGCTGTTTTCGATTCAATTTGCATTAGCGCTACTGGCCTGTTTAGTGTTTCATGAATATGGTCATATTCGCGCAATGAAATATTTTGGCATGAAAACCAAAGGCATTTACTTAATTCCCTTTTTGGGTGGATTAGCGTTAAGTGATGAGAAAATTAACACCCGTTGGCAAGATGTAGTGATTTCAATTATGGGGCCTGCATTTGGATTAATCATGTCGCTAGCTAGCATGATTGCCTACTGGATCACTGGTGAAATGTTTTTTGCTGGCTTAGCTGTGTTTAATGCACTACTTAACCTATTTAATTTATTGCCAATTCTGCCACTCGACGGTGGTCATGTTTTAAAAAGCATTAGTTTTTCGATGAACAGTAAAATTGGCATTATTGCTTGTGCATTAGCTGCTGTTGCTGGCGTCATTTTAAGCTATCGCTTAGGGCTAACGTTATTTGGCTTTCTACTGATTATGGGTAGCTTAGAAATTATCTTTGAATGGCGACAGCGTCATCAAAGTCATCTATTACCTTTAGATCGCTATGGTCAGATTTTCTCGTCTGTATGGTATATCAGCCTAGTCGCTGCTTTTGTCGGTATTATTGCGTATTTTGCTAGTCTAGGAGATAGTTTACTTAGCCTACCACTACAAATACTAGGCACTTAACCAACAGTAAAATTAAGCTGTAAAAAAACCAGCACTCAGTGAACGATATATACTACGTTCATCTGTCGTGCTGGCTTTTTATTACGACTACCGTCTGGATTTAACCATAACGGTATTATTTTTTATTCGCCATCATCGCTTTAAGATCTGCAAAAGGGTTAAATGTCGCCGCTTGGTGATCATCCTCACCTGCACGAATAACACTTCCTTGACCATTATCAGCATCAGTGTATTTCTCGTGTTCATGATCATGACAAAATAAGCACAATAACTCCCAGTTGCTACCATCTTGAGGGTTATTAGTATGGTCGTGATCAACGTGGTGAACAGTTAACTCTCGTAAGTTTGAATAAACAAACTCACGCGAACAACGACCACACACCCAAGGATAAATTTTTAATGCTTTTTCACGATAGCCCGCTTCTTGACGAGCATAAGCGGCACTGCTGCCAGTATAATCAGACGACATATTTTGACCTATTAATATAAATACCAAACAACAAACACGAGGCTGATGTCATTAGTTATGGCGCATATTACCGCCATAAATTCGATTCAACCACCTTAAAATAACAGTTTTCAGTTAAAGATTATTAAAAATCATTTATAGCCGTCATTTATTATTTAAGCCTGTTTTAATACAAACAGTTAGCTTGAAATAAATTTTATCATCCCCATTTATTGACTAAATTATTTTTGAACATAATCGAAACCACTAAACTGAATACAACTTAACGTAATCACTTGCATGGAATTTAAGCAAAATCAGCCTTTATTAACAAATATCGGTTATAAAACACCGTTTAATTAGCCAATTTTTAATAGGTCTATGCTACTATTCCTGCAATTATTTAAAGCTGATTCTAACAAGATGTTAAATGAATCGCCCTTTTCACCGCAAAGAGTAAACAAATATGGCTTTTGATTTTTCTAAGATACACGTTGATTTGTCGGCTGTGCCAACTACTATCGACATGGGTCACGCATGTTTAGGCGCTTTAGTTTTGATTTTATTGGTCATGTATTTCACCAAGAAAGGCAAACCAGTAACAGTCGAAAAAATTGTCGAAAAAGAAATCGAAGTAGAAAAGATTGTCGAGGTTGAAAAACCGGTCGAAATCGTTGTTGAAAAGATTATCGAAAAACCTGTTGAGAAAATTGTTGAAGTAGAAAAAATTGTTGAGAAAATCGTTGAAGTAGAAGTTGAACCTAAACTCAAAACATCAACGCCAGATTCAGCACTCCAACTACTGTCACTTTTACAACAAGACGCGCGCTTTATTGATTTCATGCAAGAAGATCTTAAAGGCTTTGCAGATGCTGATATTGGCGCTGCTGCTCGTGTTATTCATGAAGGCGGTCAGAAAGTACTTAATGAATACTTTAGCTTTGCACCAATACGTGCTGAAGATGAAGAATCACGTATTACCCTACCTCAAGGGTTTAATGCCTCTGAAGTACGCCTAACGGGTAACGTGGTAGGCGAAGCGCCATTTAATGGCACTCTGATCCATCGCGGTTGGAAAGTGACAAATGTTAAATTGCCTAAATTGGCAGAAGGCCATGATGTACATATCATCGCAGCCGCTGAGGTAGAATTATAATGCAAGATACACAACAACATCGTTACAGCGTAGGTATTGACTTAGGCACAACACACTGTGTGCTTTCTTATGTCGATCTTGAAAGTGAAAATGCTGATGTCACGGTAATGACAATTCCACAATTAACGACTCCGGGTAATGTGGAAGACAAGAATCAATTACCTTCGTTCATGTACCAAGCTCACGAATCAGAGTTAGCAGAAGGCGATACTGCACTTCCTTGGAATGCAAAACCTAATGCTATTGTTGGTGCGATGGCACGAAATCTTGGTAGTAAGACCCCTATTCGTCTTATTTCAAGTGCAAAAAGTTGGCTTTGTCACGGTGGCGTTAACCGTCGTGATGCGTTTTTGCCACTTAATAGTCCAGAAGAAGTGGTAAAAGTATCACCACTTGAAGCGACGCAGAAATACCTTGAGCACATGGCTGATGCGTGGAACTTCCAACATCCAGAGACGCCAATTAGTGATCAGGATGTCACCATTACAGTACCAGCATCTTTCGATCCTGCTGCGCGTGAATTAACCGCAGAAGCGGCTCGTAACGTTGGCTTTAAACACTTAACTTTGCTTGAAGAGCCACAAGCTGCTGTTTATAGCTGGATCAAGAATAATGACGACAGCTGGCGTGACCAAGTTGCTGTTGGCGATATCATTTTAGTGGTTGATATCGGTGGTGGTACTACAGATTTATCATTAGTTGCAGTAACTGAAGAAGACGGCAACTTAACCCTTAACCGTGTTGCTGTTGGCGATCACATCCTGCTGGGTGGTGATAACATGGATCTTGCTCTTGCTTATCGTTTAAAGATGAAGCTAGCGCAAGAAGGCAAACAATTACAACCATGGCAAGTATTAGCAATCACGCATGCTTGTCGTGATGCAAAAGAAGCTCTGCTTAACGACGCTGAATTACAATCTATGCCGATTGTGGTTCCAAGTCGTGGCTCTAAGCTTCTTGGTGGTACGCTACAAACAGAACTAACCCAAGAAGAAGTGCAGCAAACATTGGTTGAAGGTTTCTTTCCACAAACAACCATTGAAGAGCTACCAGTACAAACCGCGCGTGGTGCATTAACCCAAATGGGTCTACCTTATGCGCAAGATGCTGCGGTATCACGCCATGTTGCGGGCTTCTTAAGCCGTCAAAGCCAAGCGGTAGAAGAACTGTTTGCACAATATGAACAACAGCATGAAGGCTTTATTCGCCCTACTGCTATCCTGTTTAATGGTGGTGTACTTAAATCATCATTATTATCAGAGCGTCTATTATCAACGATCAATAGCTGGTTAACTACTGCAGGCTCTGCTGAAGCGAAGTTACTTTCAGGTCTTGATCTTGATCTTGCTGTCGCAAGTGGCGCTTCATACTATGGCTTTGTTCGTCGTGGTAAAGGTGTGCGTATTCGTGGTGGTATTGCAAGTAGCTACTACGTGGGTATTGAAAGTGCAATGCCTGCTATTCCAGGCATGGAACCACCACTAGAAGCACTTTGCGTGGCGCCTTTTGGTATGGAAGAAGGCAGCCAAGCCGATGTACCAAGTCAAGAATTTGGTTTAATCATTGGCCAGCCAGTGCAGTTTAAATTCTTTGGTTCTACCGTACGTCGTGACGATATAGCTGGTACTCACCTTGATTGGTGGCAACCAGAAGAAATGGAAGAATTGCCAACAATTCAAATGACACTGCCGGTTTCTGAAGGCCGTAGTGCTGGTGAGGTTGTTCCGGTTAAACTTGCCTCGCATGTCACTGAACTGGGTATGTTATGCCTTGAAGCCATCGCGACCGATAATGGTCAGAAATGGCAAGTCGAATTTGACGTTCGCGAAGCGTAATAGCTTATACAGCGGCGCACTTTATAGTGCGCCGTTTATTTATCTGGCCAATGAAACATGTCAGCGGGCTATATTCTTCTAATTTCCACCCGTAAAAACTGACACATCAATCGTTTCCCATCAGGCTATTTTCTCATTGCAATTATTTTATGGAGTCAGCATGCCTTCATCTTCCCCACGTTATCTTGTTGGTATTGATCTTGGTACTACCCACACTGTTGTCGCTTACAGTGAGATTACAGATACATTAGAAACAAGTCCGATGCATATTTTTGAAATTGATCAATTAATTGCACCGGGTGAAGTCGCACGTAAACCATTACTGCCCTCATTCCGTTATCACCCAGCTGAAGGTGAAATGGACGCAACCCAATTGGTGCTACCTTGGAACACTGAACCTGTAAAAGGTGAAATTGCAAGTGTCATTATTGGTGAATTTGCACGTGAATTAGGTGCGAAAGTTGAAGGACGCCAAGTTGTTAGTGCTAAAAGTTGGTTGTCACATCAACATGTTGATCGTAATGAAGCTATTTTGCCGTGGTCATCAACAGCGTCCACATCTGATGTAAAAAAAGTTTCACCTGTTATTGCGAGTGCCAGCTATCTTAACCATGTGCGCCAAGCGTGGGACTATCACCATAAAAATGACAAACTTGCCCAACAAGAAGTGGTGATCACTGTACCTGCTTCTTTTGATGAATCAGCACGTGCATTAACATTAGAAGCAGCTGAACTCGCGGGATTAAAAAAAGTCTTATTACTTGAAGAGCCGCAAGCTGTTTGTTACGACTGGTATGCTCAAAATCGCCAACAAGCAGATGAATTATTAAAAGACATTCCATTATTAATGGTGTGCGATGTGGGTGGTGGTACAACCGATTTAAGTTTAATTAAAGTCGGTAGTGATCAAGGAAAATTAACCCTTGATCGTATCGGGGTTGGTGATCACTTAATGCTAGGTGGTGATAACCTCGATTTAGCATTAGCGCACGTTGCCGAACAACGTTTGCATGGCGAATCAAAAAAGCTTAGCCCTGCGGCGTTATCAAAGCTTATTCAGCAAACCCGTAAAGTGAAAGAAAAGTTATTATCTGGCAACGCACCAGACAACGCCAAAGTCACCATGCTCGGCAGTGGCTCGCGTTTGATTGGTGGTGCTAAAAGTATTGAGTTAAACCGTGAAGAAGTGCATAGCATCGCCCTTGATGGCTTTTTTCCTATTACTGAGTTCACTGACCAACCGAATCAGCGTCAAGCCGCTATGGTTGAATTTGGGCTTCCCTATGCGGCTGATCCTGCTATCAGTAAACATGTCGCGCAGTTTATTGATCTGCATGATAATGTTTGCCGTGAAGCGTTTAATGATTTTAACATCCATCACCCAAACTCAATCATTATTAATGATGATCAACCGGCGATCCCTGTTGCGGTATTACTAAATGGTGGTGTATTTAACAGCCCGCTACTGTCAGCACGTACACTAGATATTATTTCTCGCTGGCGTGGTGCACCAGTAACCGAACTTAAAAACCTTCATCCTGATTTGGCAGTTGCATTTGGTGCTGTTGCTTATGCTAAAGCTCGTCATGGCGCACAGCTTAAAATTGGCGGAGGATCTGCCCGTTCATTCTTCTTAACTATTGGTGAAAATAAAGGCACTAAACAAGGTATTTGCTTATTACCTAAAGGGATTGAAGAAGGCATCGAAGTTACATTAACACACCGTAAATTTGCACTAACACTGGGTGAGCCAGTGCGATTTAACTTAGTTTCTTCTACTAATGATAAACATCATGATGTTGGCGAGTTGATTGAAATCGTTGGCGATGGTTATGTCAGTCTACCGCCGTTTATTGCAACATTAGACAGCGAACGCGATCGTAGCGAATTAGCTGCCAACCAAAAAGATCGTGAGGAAGTCACCTTAGCTTGCCAATTAACAGAAGTTGGTACTCTTCAAATTGAAGCTGTCAGTCTTAGTGATAATAATAAACGTTGGAAAGTTGAATTTGCTATTCGCAAAGATTTAGCCCGTTTAAACCGCAATAATGGCGATAGTACCCTTGCTGAAAGTGAGCTTCCAGCTCGAATGCCTGATGCTATTGACGCTGTTAAAAAAGTCTTTGGCGGCAGTAAAAATACCGATAACAATAAAGCGGTCAAAACACTGCGTAATGATCTCGATAAGATATTAGGCAAACGCGATAATTGGGAAACACCGTGTTTACGTGAACTTGCCAATGCGCTGCTTGAAAGTAAAAAGCGCCGTCGCCGTTCAGATCTTCATGAGCGTAATTGGTTAAAACTAACAGGTTTTACCATGCGTCCAGGTTTTGGCTACCCTGCTGATGACTACCGTATGGAACAAATCTGGCAGTTATATCAACACGGTATTCAATTTGATACCAATACCCAAACATGGTGCGATTGGTGGACGTTCTGGCGTCGTGTTGCCGGAGGCTTAACCCAAGAGCAGCAACTACTTATCTATAAAGATATTGCTAAATATATTACTCCTGGAGCAAGCCGTAACGCTAAACTCAACAAAGAACTCCAAGAACGTAGCTATGAAGATATGGTTCGCTTAGCGGCCTCTTTAGAGCATTTACCATTTGATAAGAAGCTTCAACTCATTGAGTGGCTGTTTGGACGTTTACAAAAAGCCCAATATGCTCAAGCGCATTGGTGGGCAATCGGTCGTATTGCCACTCGTACTCCATTTTATGGCAATAACCATAACTTATTATCAGCAGAGCACGTCTCTTACTGCTTACCAGAACTGATGAGCTATGATTGGCGTAAGGAGTCATATATTGGTTTTGCTGCAGTAATGATGACGCGCATGACTGGTGATCGTACTTTAGATATTAACGATGAGTTACGCCAACAAGTCATTAATAAATTAAAACAAAGTAAAGCTCCAGAAAGCTGGATTGAAATGGTTTCTGAGGTCAAAATATTGACAGAAGATGAAACCAAACGAGTATTCGGTGATGCATTACCCAATGGATTACGTCTTATTGGTTAACTTAATTTAAGCTAATACATTAAAGAGAGGTTATTACCTCTCTTTATTTAACTTCATATTTTCAATCTAATATTCCTTATTTAAGAATAAAACCAAATTACGGGCTTAATGGTTTTAAAAAAGAGATGTAATCCTTAATTTTTCATTTTAAATTCTAAATTAAACCACAAATATAATTCTATTAATCTTCTGTTAAGGTTCACATTGCTATTGTCTTGCTAACAGCATTTGTTTACTTGTTATATATCTAACAGGTCAACCGTTTTTCAAGCATTGAGTGGACGAATTGGAACGCCATTATCCCACTCTCAAAAAACTAAATAGGCAAGACTATGACTAATACACAATATGATTTAATCGCACAACGTATCTTCAAATCAGAAAACCAGCGTGTTGCTGTAGCTGCTGTTGTATTTGATGGCCTATCAAGCTATGAAGCAGAGAAGCGTTATGAGCTGCCAAAAGGCACTTTATCTCGTAATGTTCGTAAATATAAAAACGAAGTACAATACATTGAGTCTGTTTCTGCAGCTTAATCATTAAATATATTATTTATAATTAAACCGATATACAGCATGTATATATGAAATAAAATAATCATGGTTTAATTAGAGGCACAATAAAAGAGAATGTATCGCCACATTCTCTTTTTTATAACTGTATATTATGTAGTTAGCGTCAATCACCGCTACGCAAATGGACACTCGCTTTAAATATTCCAATAGATAAAATCAATAACCCTAATAATGTTATCGTTCCTACATTTGCTAATGTTTGCCACGGATGTTCGCTGGTTAGAATATTAAACGCCAAGTTACTGACTTTATTAAGCCAAGCCCCGACTGCCATTGAGTTAAATAACATCGAACTGATTAATTTAACCAATGTTATTGCAACAAATAGCACCAATAATGGATGGTCAGTCAACTGAGAAGTACAAAAGATAATACATGCCACTGGCAACAAAGCTAAACTCATTGCCGCTATTGTGGCAATAAATTGTCCCCAATGTAATCCAATCGCCACCAAAGAGAGTGCATTCTCAGCCAGCATATCTGTTGGCATAACCCACATAGCGACAATCCACACGGTAACATCAATAAGTAATAGAAGTAATGATGAAAACAAAGGAATAACAACTAATGCGACCAATAGTTTGATCGCAATTGCTTTACTGTCACTCACCGGCATTGAGTGCCAAAAAGCCAGACTGCCTTCTTTACGCTCTTTGGCTAGCGCCCTTGCTGAGTAAGTAAAAAAACTCAGTAAAGACACAATACCTGCAACAAAAAAAGACACTGAACCAACCATGCCAGCAAACGATGATGTAGTGATGGGCGGTTGCCAACCATCAAAACCGTTGGTCTGGATATTAAACGAGAAATTATTAATATTGGTGAGTATCATAACCACAACAAACATCGCAAATAATGCCAAAAACACAGGTAGTCGCACAATTATTTTATGTTCTAATAATTCCGTTTTAATTAAGGTATAGCTTTGTTTCATGCCACAGTCTCCTGCTGTTTCGCTAAAAATATATCAGCAAGGCTTGGTTGACTAATATCGCCTAGCAAGGTTAATTGAGAGACATCAGCTCTTTCATACAGCAGTCGATATTGCCCTAATTGACAATTTACTGTTAAAGGATGTAATTGTTTCGCAGCGGCTATATTGTCTTCGCTAACAGATAAGATCGTAAACTCAGTCGCTAATGATGATAGTGATGCCTGTAAAACCGTTTGCCCATTTTTAAGAACTAAAACATCTGTCAGTAAATGTGCAATCTCATTGACTTCATGACTCGCAATAATTAATGCCCGCTCACCTTCTGTAAACCATGCCATCAATGTACGATAAAAGGTCGAACGATACATAAGATCTAACCCAAGCGTTGGCTCATCTAAGATCAGTACATTGACATTGGTTGCCATGACTAACGCTAGATGTAATTGTACTTTCATGCCTTTTGATAAGGTTTTTATTTTACTATTAAGATTAATCTTAGTTTGATCTAAATATTGCAGCATTTTAGGACGTTCAAAACGAGGATGGACGCCAGCCGTATAAGAAATTAATTGTTTTACAGTCATCCAATCAGGCAGCATGGCGACATCAGATATATAAGCAAGATTCTGAACTATTTGGTCTCGGTGCTTTTCAGGCGATAAATTAAAAATACTCAGCTCTCCGCTACAGCTATGCATTCCCAGTAATGTTTTTATTAATGTCGATTTACCTGCACCATTATGACCCAGTAAACCAAGGATTTGTCCACTCGCTAAGTTAAAACTAATATTTTCTAGCGCTTTTTTGCCACGATAAGACTTTGTAATGTGTTGAGCTTTAATAAAAGGTTCGTCACAGCTTATATTATTCACATAACATCCTTAGTAGTTAATGAATTCAGATAAGCGTATTAATAACATAAATAAGTCGCTTTATAAATTAAAGACTTACAAAATCGCTCAAAAATAAAACAACGTTTAATTATATAATGTAGAAGAGGACATGATGCGTAAAATAAGCCACACCATACTGAATATATTGAGGATAGATAGCAAGAGGAGAGTATACAGAGCAAATATAATTAACTCTGTATACTAAATAAATAGTTAATATAAAAAATGCGACTTACCATATTAAAATAAGAAGGCTGCAATTAAAGTTGCACAATAAATATAGTATTAAACATCTGCGATATTGGCATTTTTATATTGCAATAGTTAAACAATTAAACAGTGCTTATCTATTGA
Organism: Photobacterium andalusiense; assembly: GCF_900185625.1. Lineage (GTDB taxonomy): Bacteria > Pseudomonadota > Gammaproteobacteria > Enterobacterales > Vibrionaceae > Photobacterium > Photobacterium aquimaris. Next base: position 618,210 of record NZ_FYAJ01000001.1, on the reverse strand, counting down.
TTTATATTGTTATTCAGCTTCGTTTGATAACTCTTCAATAACTAGGTCATGCGGGGAAACATCATCTTTTTCCATCATTGCTAAAATCTCAATCATACGTGATTGACGTGATTCTTGTTTGAATTCATGCAAGACAGCAATTAGGTTATTGATTTTTTGTAACGGAATACGCTTAATTACGGCTTTTTGGCGACCAGGAACTTCATCAGCAAAATCAATTAGGATTTGACGGTAGTCAACACGGGCTTCTTTTACTTCACCGGTTGCTTCTACACTTTTTAACATCGCACTGAGCGCTTTTTCTGCAGCTGCGAAACTGTCCATTAATAACCTCGGATAATAATACAAATTTGCTTTAGCACGGTAATGGCAAAGCATGCATTGATAAAATGATCAATATTAATCAGGAAATTTAACATTGTTCTATATTTAGCTAAATGAAATTAATAACCTCAGATGAATAAATGAGATAGGTGTCTATTTACTGACACTCTTTAAGTGTTCTGTTTACACTAAAGACTCTTTATTATAATTGATCTTTTCATTTTCGTGTAGCTGGGGACGCTACTTCTGTGAATATTACTCTGAGTTGGCTTTATTGTGAACACTAATTTAAAAAAATCGTCAATTTATTCATTTTCGATTGCCGTATGTTCTTTTTTGACTCGATTTCTGGCTCAACATCGCATTTTATTATTCGGTGCTAAAAATGATATACCTTAATAAAAGTATCATAATCAACTATAGTAGACACTCAATTACCATTTCAGAATAGGCATCTTGTGCGTACTAACTCTCATTTCATTACCGTTGTTGTCGGTACTATCCTTTCGCTTTCAAGTCTGACTGCAACCGCATCCATTCGAGCCTCTGGCAGCTTTACAGCAAATGGAGATTGCGATGCCTATCAATCTTTTCGTAAACAAACTAATCCTGATAACACTCAACTTGTCAATGATAAACAATATGCAATAAAGGCTATTAATAAAAAAGAATTTGATTGGGTGCAAATACTGATCCCAAATGCATCCCCTGCGATGCGTTGGGTAAATAAATCGTGTGGAAGCTCGAAATTTAATGATGATGTTACCTTTAAACCTTCTTCATCATCAAACGCAACCTCAAAACGTTGTAATACGCGTAATGACTTTGATTCATATGTATTAGCCTTAACATGGCAACCTGGATTTTGTGAACACTTTAAATATAAAGGCAATAAACCAGAATGTACGGCAATTAATGATGGTAAATTAAACATTACTCATTTGACCCTGCATGGTTTATGGCCCAACAAAACCAGTTGTGGCACCAAATATGGCTATTGTGATCGTTATGCGCGTCTAGATTTATCTGCAGCGACCATTAAAGACATAGCACCATGGATGCCAAATTTTTATTACCAAACAAAATTTGGCGAATATGAATGGAAAAAACACGGTGCTTGCCAGAATCTTGATGATAACGCTTATTTTCTAACAGCAACCCAATTAGTCAAAAAAGTTGATGCCTCAGCAATTGGTCAATTTATAAAAGCCAATATAGGTAAAAATGTGTCAACAGCGAGCTTTAAAAAGAACCTTATTTCACATTTTGGCGCTGATGCGGTAGACCGAATAAGTTTAGCTTGTAGCCAAGGTCGCTATTTAAATGAAGTTCGATTGAATATTGGTAAATCATTTAATGTTAACAATAGTGTTCAACAGTTACTTGAATCTGGACCTAAAGGACGTCCGTTCTATGGTAATTGTCATAAAAAGATATACATTGAGGCCGCTGGCAAGTAAGTATTCTCATATTTGATTAGTCGACTATAAAGAAGAGAGCAAGCTACTGTTAGCTCTCTTCTTATCTACATTTACTTTTTCTCTTCTAGATAGTGATATATCCACTACTTTCACTATCAATCACCGTTTCAAAAAACAAATAACACATCAATAAATTACATCAATGTATTTTTTTTAAACCGCCGAATCTCAACATGCGATAATGCACGCCGTTCAATAAGTTCCCAGTGAATTCATTCACAACTTTCTTCAACACATTGATTAAAAAGACTAAAATAACCACTTGCTGTTAATAATGTAACGCGTTACATGGTAATAATTCATTTTTTGTGATATAAGTCTCCTTGGATTTTTGTTTTTTTGTGCTACCTTGCATCGCCTTCATGGCAATGAAATCGGTTACATGTTTAATGTTTGTAATAACTACCACTCGTATTTGTTGCGAATCTTTATCAATAAAAAACCTATTATAACAACCGATAACAGAGCACTCACAACGGATGAATGTTCCTCTTCACTAAGTAGTCTTTCGAGGTTGCATAGTTTTATTAACAGGAAAAAATATGACTTCTACGAATGGAAATATACTAGGATCAATTAATGACACCTTAATGGCGATCATTGGTTCAGTAAACGGCGTTTTATGGGGCCAACTTCTCGTTTATTTATTAGTTGGTGTAGGGATTTACTTTAGTGTTCGTCTTGGTTTTATCCAGATCCGTCAATTCCGTCATTCAATCGATGTCCTAAAAAGTGGCCGTGAAATAGAAAACGGCATCAGTTCTTATCAAGTATTTTGTACATCAATGGCTGCACGTGTTGGTACCGGTAATATGGCAGGTGTTGCTGTTGCATTAACCATTGGTGGCCCAGGTGCTATCTTTTGGATGTGGCTAATTGCTATCTTCGGTATGGCAACTGCTTTTATTGAATCGACTCTTGCGCAAGTTTACAAAGTAAAAGATGTTGATGGTCAATATCGTGGTGGCCCTGCTTATTACATGGAGCAAGGTCTTGGCAAGCGCTGGATGGGTACTCTTTTTTCAATTTGTCTTATTATTGCTTTTGGTTTTGTTTTCAATGCCGTTCAAGCAAATACCATCACTGACGCACTACACCACTCTTTTGGCTGGAATGAAACTACACAAGGTATTGTGATTGTTATCTTTACAGCTTTCTTCATTATGGGCGGTTTACGCCGTGTCGCTACAGCTTCTACAAAAATTGTGCCTATCATGGCGGTTGGCTATTTAGCTATCGCATTAGTGATTGTCGCAATGAACATTACTGAGTTACCTGCTGTTCTGGCTCTTATTGTTAAGAGTGCATTTGGTTGGCATGAAGCCGTTGCCGGTGGTGTCGCTTTCACTGCTTCACAAGCGATGCAAAGTGGTATTGCACGTGGTTTATTCTCAAATGAAGCAGGTATGGGTTCAGCGGCTAACGTTGCAGCAAGTGCGACACCTAATCCTAATCACCCAGCATCACAAGGCTTTGTCCAAATGCTGGGTGTTTTCGTTGATACTATCGTTATTTGTACAGCATCAGCTGCAATGATTATGCTTTCTGGTGTTATGAATACACCTGATGCATCAACAGGTATTGGCTTATTACAACAAGCACTGAGTAACCAACTAGGCGATTGGACAACATATTTCATTACGTCAGCTATTTTACTGTTTTGTTTCTCATCAATCATTGCAAACTATACCTATGCAGAAACAAATATCATGTTCCTTAACGGTAATACCAAACGTGGTTTGTTCTTATTCCGTCTTTGTGTTCTAGGCATGGTAATGTTTGGTGCTGTTGCATCACTACCTGTTGTTTGGAGTTTAGCTGATGTTTCTATGGGCCTAATGGCGCTGGTTAACATTGTTGCTCTTATTTTCCTTTCTGGATTGGCAATTAAAGTCATTAAAGATTACGAAGAACAACTTAGAGCAGGCAAAACACCAGAATTTGATCGCTCTAAATTTAAAGAGCTAAAAGATATCGAAGGTGCATGGCACCCAGATACAATTGCCGAAGCACGTGAAGCAAACGGTAATACATTTAATAAATAAGCGCATCAAAGACTATTAATATCTAAAACCAGTCAGTAATGGCTGGTTTTTTTTCGTTCTTTTTACAGTCAGAACTCTTGCATGAGTTACCCTTCTTACAATTTACGACAAAATATAAGCAGAGTACCTGTTATTAAGCATTGAGCTTTTGAGTCAATATATAGGGGAAATATAGGGAACGAACAAATAGTAATTAAAAAGGCTAAAGAAAGAGATTCTTTAGCCTTGGGGGATAATCAAACATTATAAGTAACCATGTTGGCTTTTCCAGCCGTCACTCATTTGTGCTAAAACACACGCAGGAAGTGAACGATGGGCTTTTGCGGGCTGAGAGGCTATTTTACGATAACCACTTGCTTGTAATCTTAAATCAAAGGCTGTATCTATTGGCTTGCCTGCACGTGCTAGATCCCAACGGAAAACACGCAGTGCCATATATTCATGTTGTTCTATTTCACCACCATGAGGGTACATCAGCACTTTTGCATATGCTTGCTTAGCCAATTCGAAGTTCACGTTAATCATGAGTTTCTCCTTAGCTCCTATTGGCTATCACTACTGCCAAGAGCTGTATTTAACGTAAAACGTTACAGTGTCGCATGCAAGATATTTTGCAAACATTTTGATGCAAAATGATAAATATAACTGAATTATGTGATGTAGCACCCATCATTGTATGGTTAATAACCACTTTATGCGCTAAAAACATCCAACACTTATTAAATTCACTCGATACTGTCACTTTCTAAAAATTGCACTTTAAACCCGTAATCAGCTGCATTACTATGCTAGATATAACCACTTCTAGGACTACATAATGCAACCAATAAAAGTGCAACCTAACCCTCAAATTGCCGTTATATTTAAAACATGGTCTACGGAGTGGGCTAAAGATGTTGAAGCAGGCAAAAAAGACGCAGCTAATCAATTTTATACTGTCTATAATATTGCAGCCGATTTGTTTGCAAAAGGTGGCGAGATTGATATTGCAGTTATTTCAGCATTATTTAATGACTGTAAGCAAAAAACAGAAATGGCAGAACAACTGGTTAATAAAATTAAAATCAGTTTAAAAGAAGATGATAAACGTGCTCAACTACTTATCACTCAAGTAAATACAGCTGCGCAAGATGCTGCTTTCGCCATGAATTACCTTGGTCAATTATTGCTACAATCAGCATAATAAAATAAATAAGCAGTGCAGATACTGATGCACTGCTTATCTGTATCTGCACTATTATTCTGTAACACCAGCAATAACTTATTACTCACAATGCGCTATTTATTACTATTTTACAGCTGATTATGGCTTTTATTTTCCAGCTATACTTTGTCGTATCTGCGTGTTTCACTATTAACAAGCCGCCATAATGAAAATAACAACCTTAACGACAATGTTTAGCCGCTGGTTCTCTAATGCCGCAGACATTCCTGATTCTATTCGTATAACACTTCCGATGTTAGTTAGCTTAGGCGTGTTTTATAGCTTCGGTTTTACCAGTGCGGGTATTTCAGGCTTAATCACCGCATGGTTACTTGGCACTCAAGCACGTAGTCTGCCCTATTTAAAACGATTACAAATACTGTCTATATCCGCAGTGATCACTGTTATGGCAACATATTTAGCATTTTTAGTATTTGATAATATGTGGCTCAGCGCGATTACATTGTGCTCAATCGCTATTCTCTATGGCTTAATGTCTAATCAACGGCCCCATATTCGCTTATTTGGTTATAACTTTGGTTTTATCTATATTATGGCAATTCATTTTGCCGCTGTAGGTGATAGTTTTACCATTATTCTGATGGCTAATATCTTTGCTGCATTATGTGTTATGTTGTCATCGCTTATTTTATGGCCCTTTTTTAACGGCCGTATTTTGCAACAGCATACGGTAACAGTGGATAATGCGCTTACTGATTGGTTAAATGAATTACGTTTTTCTGATAATGAAGCCCAACTAGCAGCAAAACGACAATTCTTTTATCAAAGCGCACATAATTTAGCTTATTACAGTAACTCCATTTCTTCGTCTAAACGTGCAATAAAAATAAAAATCGAACTGCAACGTTTATTAGAAATGTCTGAATATATTATTTGTTTAGAACGTGCACTCAGTTTTGACTTACACCAATCAACACGCATTCGGCTCTTTAAATGGATAGAACTCACTGTTGAACAACTAAAAAACAATCAACAAATCACGGCAACATTTGTAACTAACGAATATAAAAACACACCTTATATTATTGATATAATAGAAAAATTTAAACGTTGCTATAACTTTGATACCTTTTCTACGCCCGATAACAGTAAAAATATTTATTTATTCACGAGTGACAGTGCGGCATTTATTAGTGATTTTTGTCAGGCGCTTAAATTTAATTCAAAAGAGTGGCGTCATGCCGGTAAAATTGCGGTCACGTTAGCTGTTACGCAATTTTTAACTGAGTTTTATCACCTTCCTCAAGGATATTGGATCTCTTTAACTGCTTTTATTGTCTTACTGACTTCATCAATGGCGGTGACGAACCATCGAATCTGGAATCGTTTTTCTGGCACAGCGCTAGGTGGAATTTACTGCTTTGTTTGCTTGTATTTTGTACCGCCGCAGCACCTTATTTTATTAACCAGTATTTCAGTCTTTTTTGCGTTTACCTCATACCATAAAGAACGTTACGATATTCATGTTTTTTGGTTAACATCGATGATTGTGTTCGCAATTAGCTTACTCTCTCCTGATAACACTTATGTATCTTTTTATCGTATTATCGATACACTTTTTGGGGTAACTATTGCATTTTCGGTGAATTACTTTATTGCACCGAGTTGGACAATGACATGGTTAGATCGACATACTTCTAACATGATAAAGTCACAAATATTATATGTTGCGGTATTAAACAAGCCACAATGGGAACAAAAGATTAACTTATATCAAAGTCAGCAACGATATTATGCCTTAAATGGTGAAGTCATGAATTTACTGAGAGAGCCAAATTTAAGCCCTCGTACTTCAAAGGATTGGTTAAGTCTATTAGTGTTAATTCAACGTTTAAATGATGGCTTATTATTAGCGACTAAATTGGGTATTCAGTCAAATGAATCACATGCGACAGCACGTTGGATCGGTCAATTACAATGGATAGAGCAAACATTTCCAGATCGTTGTAAGCATGGTGAACTGCCCCCTTTTGATAATGAGACAACGCCCATTCCAGAAGATATGTTATGTGCATTAATTGAAAAGGATATTCAGCAACTTACCGCGTGGATGCTATATCAGCGCGCTTTTGTGGTGTAGGTAATGTGATATTTAATTATTCATAATCATAAAAACAGCCAGTTAGATTAACTAACTGGCTGTTGACGTTTACTTACTGCATAGCTGCAATTCTATTGATCTAAGTTTGTTATATCTTCAGGCCTAATTTGTGGCTGCTGTAAGTTTAGCGTCGATAACATCTGTAATCCTTTCGCAGAGATGCCACCATCATAAAGCGTGTCACCATTAGGCAATACTGACATCACCTCTGACGGCTCCCACAATGTAAAGAAACTAGATAAATTATAACCTGACACATAAGAACTACATACCATCAATAAATCACCTTGGTTTAAGCCTGTTTCAGATGCTGAACAATAATTAATCTTTTCATTATCATTCTGTTCACCACGCGCTTTACGATGCATCAACTTAAACATATTCCAGCCTTGATCAGTACCATATATCGATGGCTGATCAACATTTGCATACCAAGATTCAATATTGAAATGGTTTTCTGCCCATAGCTTTAATTGTGCAAACATAACTAAACGCACGCCAGCATCACCATGACTCCATACATGACCTTTATCACGCGCAAACAGAATTGGCATTTTCTGAATATCGCTCTTTACTCGGCTCATACTATTATCTGGTGCTGGACGTTGTTCTTGCATATATAGCGCTAATATATTATTCGTCACCTCGGTAGAACCGTTGAACGAAAAAGGCGCTGCGGCAATATTATGACCAATTTCATGCCACAACAACCAATCATCAATAGGCTTGGTTGGAATCGTTGTTGCCGCACTATTATAAGTTGTACTTTGTACCGGATAGCCTGAATGCGCCGCACCAATACTAATTTGTACATCATTGACAAATCGATGGCGATACTCAGGGAGTGCATCATAAGTAAATCGGCGATGCGCTCCTTCTAGTTGTTGCTGATCACGACCATGAAAATCACTGGCTGCATTTGCAAAAGTGTTCATCTCGTCACTAAAGCGTACCACCTCAGCATCAGAATAATTCGCTATATTATTAACTGGTGTTGTATAAATCACATGACCAGTATCAATTTCAGCCAAAGGCACATCAGTGTTAATTGGATTAACCCAATGCCCATTTTTCCAAAATGACGCTTTAGCCACACCAGTAAAACTAAAATTAATGATCGCTGATGGATCAGAGTCAAATACCGTTGGTTTAATGTAAATTAGACCACCGTAAGGTACTTTAAAGGTTAGTGACGAACCATTATATGCAAAACTCTTCTGGACACGAGGTGGACGTTTCAAGCCTAACTCATGTTGTTCCATACCGGTTAAGTCATCAACCAATGCAACGGTAATGGATGCTGCCACACCACCATTTATCGTCACTTTTTGATGTTGAGGTGCCCATAAACCTGTTGATTGCATATTATTTGCAGTACCGATCACTCCACCAGATGCAGTTGAAATAGCAATAGTAGCTGTGTCATTTGTATTTAATGGTCGTCCAGGATACGTTGTCGTATCAACTTTAATGTCTAAATCCCAAAATGAACGCCCTAGCATAATACGGGTTAACGGCTTTTCTTGGTAATTTAATGGATAACTTGGTTGCAATTCACCATTTTCAGCAATGAAATTATGCTGAATCAGCTGGTTACGGTTTGTGGTTGTACATACTCCACCACCGTTATGCTGATCATTAGTATAGCAATTAAGGTATTCAACCGCCTTTTCAAATCCAAGTTCATCAACACCACCATCAAAGCGATATGGCTCATCGTTCCACATCCATACTGAGGTATTGTCATAAGTCTGATTTAATTCAGTGATAGATAAACGCTTACCTTGCTGACCTTTTGTTCGGTAATACAATTCATGAGCAAATAACTTATCAAGGTTATTACCTAAATTAGCTGCTTGAACCATTGAATCTACGACCTCAACATTCATCGGATAACGTTCATAATTAGTACGGCTATAATTACCAAATGAGGGAATACCGTGCCCTTTGCGAGTTTCAATACAGTTTACTTCAAATTCATAACCATCCTGACATTGTTGCACTCCAGGAAACGCAGCTTTAATTTTATCTATAGCCGCTTGTTTTTGTTGTACATTATCAACTTCAATAAACGCATACTGTTTAGCTGTAGAGTCACTCGATACAGGGAATGAAGCAACTTCTAACTTTGGTATTTTATTTGGCTTAGGCCAGGTAATAGTACCATCACTATTAATTTTTATTTCTGATTCAGGCTCAGATAAAGATTCAAAACGCTCATAAACAACCAGTTCTTTTTCAGTTACAGTGTGAACATTAGGTACTACATTACCTTGGCAATAATAGCTAATCCCACAATTATTTTGCTGAGTTGTATCATGCGCTACATTTGAACCACCTAATGAAACACCTGCCATATCAGCTAATTTAGCTAATGGTTCAGGATTTATTTCAGCAATTGAGTCCATAAAAATAATATGTCCACCAGCATTTACATACTCAATCAGGGCATTAATATCTTCTAAGGTTAATTTCGGTTGCTCAATATTCGATGTTACTGAACCAACGGATATTTTTAAATCATAGGACTGTAGTAACAATACTGGTGTTGATAATGGATCTAATCCTGCATAGCCACCAGAAGCTATATTTTCAAGCGCGATATTAAATCGAGGATCAATAAAAAAGTCATATTTAGGTAACCATGATTGATGACCATGATCAAAATATGACGCTTGAATAATATTGGTCGCAACCGTTAATGATTGTGATCCATTTTGATAATCAGCCGCTAACCATGTGAACACATTCTTAAAGAATTGCGCCATATCGCCATTGTCATATTGAGCACTTTGGGTTGGATCAGCAGATTTACCATTCTCTTGATATAAACATTGCTGGTTGTTAATTGTTAACGATTTTGATCCCCAGTAACTATCAGGACAAGATAACACTGACGAATAAAAAGCATTGCCAATAAAAACAACATGCCCTTGACCAATCTCACCAACAGTAATACCTGGTAAGTTAAAGGTCACATTCGCATCACCAACAACTGGAGGGCGTTGCATAACCACCGAAGAATTTGCATCGATTGTTTTCGCATCCACGATATGTGGCTTTAGCTCACGTGTCCACGCCTGATCGTCACCAAAAGATTGCCAGAAATTACTGTCATTTCTTGGCATTAATATTGGAAATGCGGTGTTTGAAATATTAAGGTTACGCATCAATCGCGCATAGCCTGAAGCACCATAATAAGAACCAATATCATGGAAAATATGAAATTGGTTAACATCGCTATAAAGCTGCTTTAAGGTCGCATTTATATTACCAGTACTTGTTTTAGCTGTATTAACAATTTTGGTTTGGTAGTCATAAGCCGACGAGCGTAGTTGATTATCAATATCAAGGGCTAATCCTATATTAAACTGTTGCTCAAACTCATTAGGTACGGTGAAATTAGTCCCTTCAATAATGGCACCATTAGGCAGTTTTATATTAATAATTTCATTAATTGCATTAGGATATAAAGCAAAGGTTTTATGTACGTTTTCGTCAAATAGAACACTATCCCCATTTTTTTGAGCATAGCGCTCAATTAATGCCGTTATATTTTGTTTGATAATTGTATTATCAGTAACATCGGTTAATTTGTACTTTAATTGATTACCTTTAATGTCACCAAAAGTAAAAGTATCAAGCCCAAAAGTAATGACCTCACCCCACACATATTCAAATGTGCCTTGAGCATCCGTTATTCCACGCGAAGAAGTGGTGTAATAGTTAACACCCGCAATAGGTCGACCACTATCATCAGTCAACACCGCTGACGTTATTTCACGCACCTCTGCTGAAGGTTTGTAGACATAATGATCTTCTGCTGCTGCTGATATAAAGCCGGCATTTAAATCAGTCTCAGTGACAGTAACCTCAGGCTTTACACTAGGATCAACATGCGAACTCGGTGCTTTATCAACTTGTTCTGTTTCTTTATCAGCCTCATCTGACACTGTTGGATGTAAAAAAGCATCAATAGCATCGTTATTATCTGAACCATAAAGGTCACTAATATCGAAACTATTTAATTCATCAAGACATACTTGATTAGCAGTAGACTGACATGTACTAACTTTCTTTAACAGTAATGCGCTATTCTCTGCAATAAGTTGATCATTAAAAGCAGCATTGGTATCAAAATTAAGGATCTTCTGCTCAAGTGCACCAGTTACAACCTTAGGTTGTGGTACCTGTACACTTAGCAACTCTATAGATCCGTAATAACATGTAAAAGATTCACCATCTTTAACTATAAAAGTACCATCATTAGTCAATTGTTGTTGGTTACAAGTTACATCACCTGTAATTTTTAATCCGCTGGTACTAAGTAAGGCAATATGTGTCTGGATAGCGGGTTCGAGAGTTGATGGTGGGACAGATGTATCAGGATCAACTGGCGGTGTGATCTCAGGATCAACCACGGGTGGTGGCGCGACAGGCTCACTTGAATCACTACCACCATTACAGCCCATCATTAATGCCGATGATATTGCTAATACGATTAACTTTTTATTGGCCACAAAAAACATCCATAATATTTTATTATTGTATCTATAAGGAAGTTTATATACTGGAATATACCAAGAAAGCAATCACTGTCATCACAAAAAACACTAATCTGACAATAACGAATAAAAATCATAACCACTTTAAAAACAAAGAATTAAAAAATTACACATTGAAATATTTTGATACAAAATCACGGATAAGTAACTACTGTTTTATCTTTACTATTAACTGATAAATAATAGTTATTGTTTGATTCACTGTAACGATTAAAACTAAATAAAAAGCATTGTTGGCAGTCAAATATAGGCTGAGAATAATTAAGTGCTAGGTTACTTCCCCCATTACGATAATATTTACTATCAAGAGCTAACCCCACTGCAATTAGTGCTTGCTGACGATTATTAAACTCTGGGGCTTTCGCTAAATCTGTTTGGTAAGCTCCTGCAATATACTCAATACGAAGCATCTTATTTTCGCTCGCTATCAAGATGTCACGCCAACCATTATGAGATTCATCAGCGATTAAAATAGGCCGATAAATGTTTTTCCAACTCGCCAATTTTTTCTGAGTATGGCTAAAAAGATACCCCTCACAGCCATTTTTAGTGCAAAACTCATCTATTTGCATAATGATAAATACTTCATCACTACCATCATTATTTAAATCTGCATAACCATAACGGTATGGCGGTAATCCATTTTCAACTACGGGGAAAACTTGATCGGGCTTGAGAATATCTTTGCGTACAATGTCAGCCACAAAATCCACACGCTCTTTATCACTATCTAAATAAACCGAGTCTTTTGTTTGCTTAAGTAAATGATCATTATGAATTCGATCTACTACCATAACGACACCACCCAATATAACTGCAAATAATAAACACAACGCCCCATATTTAACCATTTGAATGCCTTTATGTAGTTCCCCCTCAGTAAGTTTACTAACAGTGATACTTTTTTGCTGGCTCTTAAATAATAAAAAGCCGTTAGTAGCAAAAACGACTAACGGCTATGGTATTACCCATTGATGTTTTTTGTATGCTTGCCTTTTGGCTCATGAAGAACACGGCGATGCCAGATTGAGTAATGCCTTAGCCCGGCTGGACCATGCGCAATAAATACTGACAGTAATAACACGCCAATATAAATATGCGGTTGTTGCTGTGGAATGGCAACAATCGAAGCCAATAAGCCTAACTTTATAAACGTTAATACACCTTTTAGCTGGATTAACCATAGCTTTGAGCGATAGATTTCTTGCGCCATCATCAGCAAACCGCTAAACATCGCTAAGAGCCACCAATTGAGCCATAACCCTTTCTCAAGATGAAAAATAAAGCCCCCGCTAGATATAGCAACACCTAATATATGCAGCGCTCGAACAGTGGTTTTGGTTAATCGTTGAATCCAAAAACGAGTTTCAGAAAGTTGATGCTGAGATTGCTTGCGTGACGAATGGTTAGTCATAATGACTTCACTTGTAAGTAAAAAAACGCGTCAAGAATAGCGTATTTTTTACAATGTCCAAACCTTATCGTTGAAAGGATCTCAATTCGGTTATCATTCCATCCTCAACTAAATAACAATCCATACCTGCAGCATGTGCAGCTTGGTAACCTAGCTCAGTATCTTCAAACACAACACAAGCTGAAGGCGGTAGATTTAATAAATGCGCTGCTTGTAAAAAGGTATCAGGAAAGGGTTTATGCTGCTGAACATCATTAGCCGTTACAACAATATCTACTAGCGGTAAAATACCTAAAGTAGCGAGTATTTCTAGAGCATGGTGTCGATAACACCCGGTACCGATTGCAATACGTTTATTTAATGCTTTTTGTTGCTGTAATAAAGTAAAGGTCGTAGGAATAATATCGCCTTTATGTTCTATATCATCAAAATAACGTAACTTACTCGCTACTAAAAGCTGTGGATCTGCCTCTATATGGTATTTTTTTAATAATCCGATAGCGGTATTAATCGTCGGTGATCCGCCCATTGAATAAAACCAATCACGCTCAAATGGCAGTTCAAAATCAGCACATGTTTGTTGCCATGCTCTAATATGGGCAGGCATTGAATCAACTAATGTGCCATCCATATCAAAAATAATTCCTTGGTATGAAGATAAATCCATTGCGTACTCCTTACTCTTTATTCCCTGTTATTCTTATTTTATCTTACCGCTCTTTTTATTACTTTCGGCAATTTTTATTTATCAAAATGGCACACTATTACGACATACTGACGCTAATGCTAATGAACTTGATTTATACCCATTATTACTAAAAATATTGTTATTAATACTTACGCTTTTACTATTAAGCCATTGCTGATCTGTGGAACCATTACCATAAGGTATTCGGTACACTGCAAACTGATGATCATTAGTACTATAAATTAAATTCGCAGCAACACGTGCTGAATGATGAGAGTGATTAGAATAATAACTAAAAGTCCCTTGGCAATCTTTAACAATATAAGAGCCATTAGCGCTGCGAACTGCAATATAAGGTTGACGAGTACCTTCATAGTAACGTTGTTGCCACAGGCCAACAGTATCTGTCAGCATTATTCTCTCAACGTTATTTTCCGTTTCAGTATGTTCTATTGTTGTTGACTGTGACGGTATCGCACTAACAACACTGACGGGAGTCGTAACCGGTATTGAAGGTAAAGACTGAGGCTGTAAATGCTGAGTTTGATAATGCCAAATAAACCATCCAATCAAGGCTACAATAATAATTAAGCTTGCGATAATAACAACATACAGGCTTTTAACGCTTTTTTTAGTTCCGTGAACACTCGTTGTATCTGAATCAATTTGACGTTGTAACACCAGTAATTGCTCATTTAGACGGCTATTGGTCGTCTGCAATAACACTAACGCTTCTCGAGCACAATTTTCTCCTGCATTATATGCATGAGTAAGCTGTTGCTGGTTTTGTTCAATCAAAACCTGTAAGTGTGCTTTTTCTTTAATCAGTGATCGTATTTTTTCCTTGAACGCTGCTGTGTGTTGCTGTAGTACATCAGCGTTATCATCACTTCCAAACGGTATTTCAGCGCATTTTTTATTGCCATTCCCTTGAATTACTTGTTGATAAGCTAGGTTCAACATCTTCATTAATGCTTGCGACCCACCTTTATCTGGATGTAATGAAACTGATAATTGTCGATACTTTTTCTTTATATCTGCTTTTGAACAGTTATCATTAGTACCTAGTAATTCATGAAATGTAGTCATTAATCAAATCATCAAAGGAAATATTCGATAATTATAAACAACTCCGCTATAACCTGTAAATGCTCATACTGTTAGTCTGTTTCTTTATAGTTGTTAGAACGAAACTTTCCAGGCGAGCAACCAATATGTTTTTTAAATACTCGAGAAAAATAAGAGACATCTTTAAATCCAGCCGAAGTAGCAACAGAGGCTATTTTTTCATGATCGGCACTTAACAAACCACACGCTAAATCTAGTCGCTTTTGAATAATATACTGTTTGAGTGTTACCCCCATTGTAGAATGAAATAAACGAGAAAAATATGTTGCAGAAAAATCGCAAGCTTTAGCAAGGTCGTCTTCACGTAATGGCGCACTAATATCGTTATCAATAATTGAAAGTGCTGGTAATATTGAACGTTCTCGCTGTGATATATTATTATCAATCACAATATCTTCTTTATGAGTATGTAAACGGCTTAAACAACTATCCACTTTTTGCCTATTCGCACTCGCCACTAAAATATCTTCTGCACCAGCACGCAGTGCAACAACTGCTAATTCAGAATCTAAATCATGATAAACAATAACGACTTTTACTATCGGATAACGCTGTTTAATAATTCTCAATAATTTAAAGCCATTAGATTGTGAATTCTCGATTTCAATAAAAATCAATTCATATCCAGTCATCGTTAATAATAATTCATAAGGTGATACGTCTAACACATTATGATATTTCATAAGGTTATTTTTAACACTGGTATATTTCTCTTTATAACAACAATTAACCCAGATCACATTACCTCCAGACGTATACAACGCATTTCGTTATCCAACATCGCGTCTTAAATATAAACAACTCATTTATACCTTTAAATAAGAAGATAATTACATGTATTAATAAAATAATTGAGAATTACTTTTGCTGTTGTTCTAAATATTAGATTTTATCGTTTTTTAATCTCGACAAAGCGCTCATAAATACAACCGGATAAAATACTTAAACCGAATATTGACCAATGTTTTGATCGACTACCTCGACTAATTTTGTGAGTGATTTCAAAAAACCACAACAAACAAATACATAATTTTTATCTATAATGTCAATAATATAAGCTGTTTTTATAAATTAATCAGATCGACAATGAAGCATTTTTTAGTAGCAACACGTACTCTCTCATTATATTTTTTTTTAGCTTTCGGGTTTGTCTCTCAAATAGAACTTAGCTATGCAGAAGACCATAGCCAATCTACTATTGTGGCCGCCTATTACCCTGATTGGAAAGTGTATACACCTAATAATCCTTATCCTGCCAGTAAGATCCCAGCAGATAAATTAACTCATCTTATTTATGCATTTCTTGCCGTTTGTGGTCCTGTTGATTCATCACCGAATAACATCAAAAAAATAATTGCTACCCAATGTGCGAATAAACCAACAGGAACAGCCATTATTTTAGATGAATATGCTGCTTTGCATATTAAACTGGCAGGAGAGACAGCAAAAAACGTTAGTTACCAAGGTAATTTTGGTCAATTAAAAGCATTATCAAATAAATACCCTCATTTAAGTATTCTACCAAGCTTTGGTGGGTGGACACTTTCAGAGCCGTTTCATACCGTTGCCCTTGATCCAACCTATCGACAAACATTTATTAATACGGCAGCTGAGTTAATCTTAAAATATGACTTTTTTGACGGCATTCAAATTGATTGGGAGTACCCTGGCGGTCATGGATTATCAGGTAAAGGTCAAACTAATGCCAAACTAGAACGGGAAGCCTACAGCCTGTTAATTAAGGAATTACGTCTTAAATTAGACACATTAGAACAACAAAATAACCGCAAATACCAACTTTCAACAGCTATCAATGCCGGTCCTAAAACATTACCAGGCATTAATTGGTCTTATGTTAACCAATACTTAGACCAGATTTATTTGATGAATTTTGATTTCTTAGGTAACTGGAATCATATCGTTGGCCATCACAGCAATTTATATAGTACTCCACACACACCTAATAATATTTCTGTAGATAACCAAGTTAACATACTTATTGATAATAAAATTTCTAAAAACAAAATCATTATCGGCAGCCCTTTTTATGGTCGAGGATGGCAAGGTGTAAACACAATCTCAGCTGATAAACTTGAAAATCTAAATAGCAAAGGAGGATTACGTAAAGGCTCTGACATTCAAGATCCTGGCTATTTTAACTACAGTGATATTAGTAAATACTTCCTTAACAACCCTAAATTAGGTTATCGCTATTACTATGATCAAGCTGCAGAAGCCGCAGTGCTTTATAATCAAAAAAATAAAGAATATATTAGCTTTGAAGATAAACGTTCCCTCAAAGCAAAAGCAGACTATGTGAAAAAGCATGGTCTTGGCGGTGTGTTTGGATGGGATATCACCTCTGATGTGAATAACGAATTAATTTCAGTGCTTGATAACACCTTAAACCCTTAACCAACAGTGCCCAAATAATCATCATTAGGAATAATTCGATAATAATAACGGCCATCTATGCTGGTTTATTTTTATACGGAATATTCCTTTTGTTATCAACTGACGCTTATTTTATTTAGTCAGTGTCTTTTTTTTCATTTTTTTGCTGACAATCACATTTTTATCCCCTAACATTGCGGGCGAAATGAGTTCCGATGAAGGTAGCAGGAGAGCGGCCATTGACGAATACTATAACGGTATACACGTCGGCCCGCCGAAGAAGTAAGCGAAGCTTAATATGATCCCATCGTATTTTAATTCGTAAATCTTTCAGGCACCAGGTTGCAGAAATGCAATAGGTATGGACTGTTATTGGAGGAGCCTCTGGAGAGACTCGTTAAATCGAGCGCCGAAGGAGCAAACCGTAGCATATTACGGTGAAACTCTCAGGCAAAAGGACAGAGGAGATAAGAGCAGCAACAAGAAGCCATTCTGTAACTAACACTTACCTGTTGTTCTATATCTCTTCCTTTGTACGTTGAAGGAGGAATAATGAATCCACTACATGACACAATTTTTAATTTTCTACGCACATTAGACAGCTTTGTTTGGGGACCACCGCTATTAATTTTATTAGTCGGCACTGGTTTATATCTGACAATTCGACTTGGTTTTATTCAGATCCGTTACCTACCACTGGCATTACAATATGTTTTTGGTGGTAAAAAAGATCCAGATAGTACCGGCGAAGGTGATGTATCAAGCTTTGCTGCGTTGTGTACTGCGTTATCTGCAACAATTGGTACCGGTAATATTGTTGGTGTTGCAACCGCAATTAAACTCGG